>JAYTHU010000120.1:0-30937 GCA_043732305.1 Oligoflexia bacterium | reverse complement strand
GGTTGCGATTTTTTAGCGACCGGACATTACGTTCGCTCCAATGGCGAGCAATTGATCAAGGGCGAAGATCCATTTAAAGATCAGAGCTACTTTCTTTTCACTTTGAAAAAAGAAATTCTTCCTCATCTTTTATTTCCCGTTGGCGATATGACAAAAGAAGAAGTGCGAAAGCATGGCGATCGCATGGGTCTTGCTAATAGTCGCAAAAAAGATTCTCAAGAAATTTGCTTCGTTTCAAATGCGGGATATTCAAAATTTATTGAATCGCGAGTTGGAAAAGATCTTTTAGCTGATGGTGATATGGTTTTGTTGCCCGAAGAAAACGTTCTTGGTCGACACAACGGAGTTCATAATTTCACAGTCGGCCAACGCAAAGGTTTGGGAATTTCACATGCGGAACCTTTGCATGTGATTAAAATCGACACTAAAACAAATCGTGTTTATCTTGGGCCTGAGTCCATGCTTTATTCAAGCGAACTCAAAGTTAAAAATATCAATTGGATGATGAAACCTGATCTCGAATCTGAATCGGATTCACTCTTTGATGTTAAAATTAGGTCTCATCATAAGGGTGCTAAAGCTAGAATTTCATTTCTGCCTTCTTTGACCGACAGCAATGGATCAAAGCTTGCCGCACAACTGAAAGTAGAATTTATCGATACTCCTCAGAGAGCCATTTCCCCCGGGCAAGCCGCCGTGTTTTACAAAGGCGATCTTCTTTGCGGTGGCGGCTGGATAACAAATTAAATTATTGCAGAGTTGAGAAAGTCGACGAGCCAAGGTTATTGACCCATGTGCTCAAAAGAGCCCAAGCCCTGCCTATAGACATGGCACATAAATTGATATAGTGTCTTTTTAGAATTTACAGTTGATGCCCCTAAAGGGCTCAAGATCACCTAGAAGGTTATTAAGTACGAATGAACGCTAAGCTATTAGAATTTCAAAACGCCATCGGCTATCAATTTCACGATAGTCAGCTCCTTAAACAAGCACTTACTCATAAATCATATGCGTTTGAAAACAGTGTCGGCTCCGATCCAAGTCATTATAACGAACGTTTAGAGTTTTTGGGCGATGCGGTTTTGGATCTCGTGATCACTAAAAATCTTATGAAAGATCCGCAAGCTTCTGAAGGCGAACTATCGAAACGGCGCGCGGCACTCGTGAATGAAAAATCTTTGGCCTCAGTCGCCAGACAAATTAATCTTGCCGAATATATTGCACTTGGTAAGGGCGAAGAGCGTACAAATGGCGCTTCCAAAGATTCAATTTTATCCTCCGCACTTGAAGCTGTGTGGGGCGCGGTTTTTTTAGATCGCGGGTTTGAAGCCGCAGCTTCGGTGATCGAAAGATTTGTCACTGAAAACCTCGTCGCAAATGTTGATTATAAATCGGAACTTCAAGAGCGATGGCAGGCAGAAAACAAATTGGCACCAATCTACAAGTTGGATAATTCCGAAGGTCCCGATCATCAAAAGATTTTCTACGTCAGCGTTTATATTGGCGAGATAAAACTTGGATCAGGAATTGGCAAAAGTAGAAAAGAAGCCGAACAGGACGCCGCTAAACAAGCTACCGAAAACTCATTAACGAACTCGCCCCAAACTCATGGAGAACAGAATGTTTAAGTCAGGATTTGTTTCAGTCATTGGCCTTCCGAACGCTGGGAAGAGCACTCTCGTAAATGCTTGGGTGCATGAGGATGTGAGTATTGTCACATCCAAACCGCAAACCACTCGCAAGCGCACCACCGGAATTGCAGCCATTGACGATGAATATCAAGTCATCTTTATCGATACTCCCGGATTCACCGACGATTCTCAAGGCCTCAATCCCTATTTGAAGCACGAACTTGATGAAGCGCTGAAAGGAATCAGTTTGATAGTCGCGGCTATTTCCCCTTGGGAAATGAAAGGCGATCAAAAACCGTGGGCCGTTGCCATGACAGAAAATATGAAAATTCCAGTTTTGTATTTGGCCACTCAATTTGACAAAGGTGTTGATCTAAATCTTTGGAAAAAATGGTCGGACAAAGATATTTTTCCTACCAGCAGTAAAAGTCCCGAAAGTATGAAACTCGCTTTCGATGAAATTCTGAAGCACATGCCTGAGGGGCCTGCTTATTACGACATGGACATTTACACCACGCAAACTTTGCGCGAGATGGCCAGCGAAGTGATTCGCAAAAGTTGTTTTGAAAAATTGCACGAGGAAATTCCTTACGGTCTTGGAATCAACATTCGAGAATTTAAAGAAGATCCGAAGATTTTTAGAATTCAAGCGGACATTGTTCTCAGTCGAGACAGCCACAAGGGAATGGTCATCGGACAAAAAGGTCAGATGCTCAAAGCCATTGGAACTCAAGCGCGAATTGAAATGGAAAAAGCATTTGATCAACAGGTTTTTTTAAAACTTCATGTGGTGGTCAAGCCCCAATGGACAAAAAATCCCAACATGTTACAGGAGCTCGGTTATGTCAGTCAAAAGTAAACGTTTGCAAGTGGCCGTCATTGGGCGTCCTAACGTCGGAAAAAGCACTCTCTTCAATCAATTGACCGGAACCAGAAAAGCTATCGTTCGTGATGAGCCTGGTGTCACTCGTGACATCCATCAAGGTAAATCAGACTGGTGTGGAGTGACATTCGATTTATATGATACTGGCGGAATCACCGAGGGTCAGGAAAAAGTTTGGAATCAAAAAATCAAAGAACAGGCTCTGAAAGCTGCCGCTGCTGCGGACAAAATCATATTGGTTTTGGATGGAAAATACGGCCTCAATCCAGAGGATCGTGATCTCGCAATTAGAGTTAAAACTCTGAACAAACCTGTCCTCGCAGTTGTTAATAAAATCGATTTACCTAAGAATTTTGAATTGGCCCTGAGCGAATTTTATATTCTTGGCTATCACGACATGGTTGCCGCAAGCTTTGAACACAAACACAATCTAGACGTCATTTTGGATTGGACCGTCAAAGATCAAGAGCGAAACATGGAAGATTTGGCCACCAAGGCGGTGAAGCTCGCTATTGTTGGAAAACCCAATGCCGGTAAATCGACTCTCGTGAACTCTTTTCTAAACGAAGAGCGCGTTGTGGTGAGTCCCATTGCCGGAACAACTGTCGATAGTATCGAAGTTCCGTTTTGGCGTGGGGACAAAGAGTATGTGCTCATCGACACTGCGGGATTGAGGCGTCGAGCGAAACGCTTAGACCAAGTGGAGCAGCTCTCTGCGATCAAAACTCAAGATACTGTCAGGATGTCTGACGTCTTGGTTCTGGTTATTGACGGATTGGACGGGCCCTCGGTTCAAGATGCACGAATTGTAGAATTGGCTCTTGAGAATCACAAAGCTGTCATTCTTGCGATCAACAAAGTGGACATCGCACAAAATCAAGTTCCCGAATTTAGAAAAAAGCTGACTCAACAAACGGCCGATGTTTTTCATTTTTTCAGAGATATCCCGATGGTTTTCATTTCGGCGAAAACCAAAAAAGGTATCCCCGAACTTTTTGACATGATTGAACACGTCTGGAAATGTTTGAACTTCAAAGTTTCAACCAGAGTCATCAATGATTTCTTTTTGGAAGTTATCAAGCAAGCTCCGGCTCCTAGTTTCCGCGGCAATGACATTAAGTTTTTCTACATCACGCAAACGGGACAAAAACCTCCCTCATTTATGACATTTGTGAATGAGCCAAAGGGTTTGAACAATGGTTACCGTCGATTTGTAATCAACAAAATTAAAGAGCATTTTAAACTCAAGGGAATTCCTGTCCGCCTTTACGCTAAGAAGCGCATGCGCACGCGCACCAACATCAAGATTGAAGAATCGCTTAAAGATGGTGCTATGCCCAGACTCTCTGGAAAAAATATGAAGACGCTCAAGAAAAACTCCGCCGGTGATTTTGACGGAGGTTTCGAGGGAGATTTTAGTGATGACTACGGTGATATGAATTGAGAGATCTGAGATCCACGTTTAGCACTAGATTTGGTTTCTACATGGCCGCTGTAGGCTCTGCCTTCGGCCTTGGAACCTTATGGCGCTTTCCCTACATCACCGGTGTCAACGGTGGTGGGGCCTTCGTGGTTCTCTACGTTTTCTTTGTCGTGCTTATCGCGCTTCCTGTTTTAATTGCAGAACTCATGATTGGTAGACGCACCGGAAAAAATATTATCGGTGCGATGAAGTATAGCCCTTGGGTCAAGGGTTCCAAAAAATGGGCGTGGATTGGACGTCTGGGAATTCTCGCGAGTCTCATCATTTTGAGTTACTACACTGTCGTCAGTGGGTGGGTGATTCATTTTGTGATTCAAGCGGTTCTGGGAAGATTCACTGAGCCACATGCTCGGCCAGATCTTTTAATCGATCGATTGAGTTCCAATGGCTACTTGCAAATGGCTTTGGCCTCCGTGCATTTGATTGCTACAACTTCAATCGTCGCGCAAGGTGTGCGAGACGGTATAGAGCGCATATCCAAAATATTTATGCCCATTCTGTTTGTTGTTTTAGGATTTATGATCGTTCATTCGCTTTTCCTACCTGGAGCTACCGAAGCTTTACGGTTTTTGTTTTACCCCGATTTTTCAAAGCTCACGGCAACTTCTGTCATTGAAGCTCTTGGGCATTCTCTTTACACTGTGAGTTTGGGTTTTGGTGCGATGATCGTTTACGGAAGTTACCTTAAAAAAGACGTGCATATTCCGAGTGAAGCGGTTTTTGTTGTTTCCATCGATACGATCTTATCTCTATGCGCTGGCGTTTTAATTTTTCCGATTGTTTTCACCGCGCACGTCGATCCCGATACGGGTGCAAAACTTTTATTTAAAACAATGCCTGTTTTGTTCGGTCAAATGAGTTTTGGTTATTGGCTTGGACTCATGTTTTTTGTTTGTCTCTATTTTTCGGCACTCAGCGGAACAATCACTATTTACGAAGGTCTCGTTGCTTACTTCATGGACGAGCATAAATTCTCCAGGCCATTCGCTACCTACGTGGTTGCCTTTATTTCTTTTGTTTTGGGTACGGCATCCGCGTTTAGCGGAAGTTTGCTGCGCAACATAAGGTTGGGTGATCGTGGCGTGATCGAAATCATTGACCAGGTCATTATCAATTGGTTATTGCCTGTTGTCACTCTCGGCGTAGTGGTATTTATCGCGTTCAAAGTTCCGGAAGAAGTCAGACGAGAAGATTTTATTGATGAAAAAAGTTTGGTGAGCGTTCGTCTTTATCCGACCTGGTCAAAGATGATCAAGTACGGTGTCATTGGCATTCTTGCCGCGGTTTTTATTCTTCAAATTGTTTTAGCAATTAGACGCTAATTAAAAATTAATTCCGAGCATCATGTTGAGAGTGATGTCGTCGCCGGTAGGATAGATGGCGGTAGGTACACCATTGATGATGATGGGGTTTCCCTTGTCAGGGAAATTGATAATGCTGTAGAGAATTTGTGCTCCAAAATACATTTTATTTTTTGAGAATGGGATTTCTAATCCTAGTCCGCCTTGAACACCAATTTCAGAATCTTGAGTGTAAACGTTGGCGGTCACAAAAGATTGTGTGCGTGTGTAATAGGACATTCCACCAATCAAATAGGGATTGAACGCGCCTAAACCTTTGGTCACATTTTGTGTATTGAAAAAATATTTTCCATCGAACTCAAAATGCTGGAGCGAAAGACTTCCTGAATACATATTTGACGTGGACGAAGCAGCCACCGTTTGAACGATAGATTCAGTGTGCGATCCCGCCATGTAGCCCACTTGAAACCCAAATTTTAAATCGAAGAAATAAGTGAGATTCACGCCGTAGCTGATACCTGGCTGATATAGTTGACCAAGGACATTTGTGAAAGATTCATAACCCACGGCAAGCGCGATTGAAAAGAATCGACCATTGTGAAAAAAGTTTGTGTCTGATTCTTCTTCACTATTTTCTTCAAACTCAGAATAATCACTGAAAGGATCAAAGTTAGAATCCGTACTTTCTTCGAGAGAAGGCGAGTCCTCAACAAAACCACCAGCTGCTCGAGCTTTCCCAGTAGGCAATAAAAAGACGATCGCGAACAGCGCTATAATGATTTTAGATTTCACTTGGTAACCCCTCGCTCCCATTATCATAAATAAGCAAAGCCTAAGCCAGCTTTAAAGCATTAGGCCCATCGACAACACCAAGCTTTGTCACAAGCTTGATCAGTTGCCTAAACATTACTCAAAAATAGAAGTACATTCCAGCGGTTAAGGGAGTTTCTCCGATAGTTCTAAATCGAACTCCACCGGAGGCAGAAGTGACGCCTACGCCAGCTTGAAAGTTGAAACCCATGCTGTCGAGACCTGGGACAAAAAATTCCACACCCACAAATCCGGAAAGTTCAAATCCAGAGCTGGTGGTAGAACTTATGCCAGTTGGGTTGGTGCTTGTGCTCACGAGACCCGCTCCGCCGCCCATGTAGAAATTCATGTTGTCTTCAGGAAAAATAGTTTTGTAGATTTTTGCTCCAAAACCAAAAGCGGAGTTTCCACTACTGGAAGAATTTGTGGTGTTGGTGTCAACGCCAAGGGCAGCCGAAATGGCGAGGTCGTTACTTGAGTAATATTTCACGGCTAAACTAGGCATGTTTCCAACGCTGAAGCTATTGGAATAACCAACGCCCAATCGACTGGTCATGTCTTTCGCTTGACCGGAAGAGATCGTGAGTGTGATAGCGAGAAATAAAATAGCAGAAATTGCTGTGGAAGCTGTCGCGGAAAATCGTTTTTGAATCATTTGTTCCCCCTTATTTGATGAGAAAAAATACGTTGGGCAGGGGAGAGAGTCAATTTAATTTATCGGAAATTCGCTTTGCTTCGGCTTCATCAAGTGGAACAAAGCAACCATCAATTTCGTTGTAGTTCATGACTTCGGCGCGTGAAACTTCAAACCACCAAGCAAAAATATTGAGATTTCCGGCTTTGAGACGTTCCTGCACAATCGGATAAGTTTTTAAGTTTTCAATTTGCTTGAGCACGTTCAATTGAGAAAGTCGATTGTGTGGTGCAATGTGCGATGCAAAATTAGGTTTCGAAATAAGCTCTGGTATGGAAGCTTCGCCATGCCTGAGCCAAGCTTTTAGATTTGGAGAATCAACACTGCTGCGCCCGCTTAGTAAAGCCTGCATGGCGCCGCACTCGGAATGACCACAGAGAATGACGCTTGAAACTTTCAAAGTGTTGAGTGCAAATTCGATGGCTGCAGCCTCGGATTCATCGGCGGCGGACATTCCGTTTTCACCACAGGGCGGAATGAGATTACCCACATTGCGGACAACAAAAAGATCTCCGGGTTCTGTCGAAGCAAAAACATTCACCGCCACTCGGCTATCCGAACATCCTATGTAGAGAGCATCGGGCGACTGCCCCAGTGCTAACTTCGCGAATGTTTCACGAAAGCTTGGTTGCGCTTTGTTTCTAAAATCAATGATGCCCTTAACTAGTTTTTTCATCGTCCCTTGCTATTACCTTATTAGCGGTTCTAATAACAAGTAGTTATTGCGCGTCATTTTACCTCCCGGGGAGTTTCACGGTGAGAATTATTCTAAACTCAATTCTTTTAAGCATAATTTTTTTGACTTTGGCTTCGGTTTTTGGCGCTAAGACTCTGTTAGCCGCTGTGCATTGCTTAGAAGGAGATGAATCACAACCCCATGTCCTTTTACTCTACAAAGAGAATGAGAGTTACAGTCGGGAGAAGATTCTTTTTATGAGAACCAAGTTTGATCGCCGCGAATGCAAAATTATTTCTTGATTCAAAAGGTTCTCCAGATATTCTGTTTGCACCTACTCAAGTTCTCGGTGAAAGATCCGAGTTAGAAAAGAAAATCGGAGGAGTTACTAATCCCTCCAGAAAGTTAGGAAATGTTCATATTTGTATGAACGGGGATTATACCGTGAGCGTAAATTCATCACCGCAGTTTGTTTAAAACGCTTTCTGAAATTTAATTGGGTGCAAAATGAAAAAACAAACACGTTGCGCGTGGGCTGATACTCAAGAGATCTTTCATAAATATCACGATGAAGAATGGGGAGTGCCTGTTCACAATGACAGATTGCTTTTTGAAATGATCAATCTCGAGGGAGCTCAAGCCGGTCTCAGCTGGCTGACGATTTTGAGAAAACGGGCGGGCTACAAGAAGGCGTTTGAAAACTTTGATGCGGCGAAAATCATTAAAAATGTTCCTCGTAAGAAAGCTGCATTGATGAAAAACCAAGGCATCGTTCGCAATCGTTTGAAGATTGCAGCCGTAGTGGCAAATGCTAAAGCTTATTTGGAAGTGAAAAAAGAGTTTGGCACATTTGACAAGTATATTTGGAGTTTCACTGAGGGGAAAATTCTCAAAAACAAAGGTTTAAAAAAGCACGGCGGCCTCGCCATCAGCGAAGCGATGTCTAAAGATCTAAAGAAACGTGGCTTTAAGTTTATTGGCGCAACTATCTGCTACGCATTCATGCAAGCCGTGGGAATCATCAATGATCATGACACCACGTGTTTTCGGAATTGATAGTAAATCATCAATGAAAATAAAAGTCCGGAAGTCATCGCGGGAAGTAAGAATGCCTCGTATCCTCGGTTTTTAAATGCGAATCCACCAACCACTGATCCCGAAACAAAAAAGAAAATAATTCCGACTCGCATCAAGTTGGCTCGTCCTTCATTGGGATTTTCATTTCCTGTTTTACCGCGGTTGAGCAGGCGAATGATTCCTAATCCCAGGTCAGTAGTAATTCCGGTGAGATGAGTGGTGCGAACGACCGAACGTGAAACGGTGGTGATCGTTCCATTTTGGATTCCGCAGGTGAAGCAAAGAAGAACCAGCAAAATATAATTTCTTGTCAGTTCGAGCGGCTCACCGAACACTCCAAAAATTCCTGATACTCCACCAATGTACACCGCCAACAAGAGTGCAAAAATAAGGCCGAAGGTGACAAAGTACCGGGGCTTTTTATGTAGATTGAGTCGGAGATCAACTAAAATTCCACTGAGCATGCTGCCAATTAAAAAGAACAATGGCACAACTAACATCTGAAATGGATGCTGACTTCCAGGTTGATTGACCTCATAACCAAAGAATGTCGCGAACCCAGTCACATGTGAAACAAATCTATGACACGCCAGGAAACCACCAATATTTAACACGCCGGCTTGAAAGGCCATCATCATCCAAATTGCCACATTGCTTTTACTGTATTGAGAAATTGATTGATTACCGTAGAGCATGCGACCTCTAATTCATATTTGTGGCTGTTTTTTCAAAAATCATGTTATCTTTCCTCAGTTTTAACACATAAATGAGAGTGAGGCTACGATGTCCCCGTCAGATGATATGAAAGCAGAATTAGATAGATTAAGAGCCGAAAACGAAGAACTAAAAGCCAAGGCGCCTGCGCGCGGAATTCTTTCCATGAAAGTCAGCGAAAAAGGAGCCCTTTCTGTATACGGGATGGGACGTTTTCCTGTCACTCTCTACAAAGAACAGTGGCTCAAACTTTTGACCATCACCGATGATATTAAAAAATTCATTGAAGACAACAGCGATAGATTGAAAACCAAAGAGTAGATTTTGCGCGAAGCTAAGCTGATCACTAGTCGCGAGACCATTGATTTGCGCTCGCGTATTTTGCGTCCTGGTTTGTCTGTGACGGATTGTCATTTTCCTGATGATGACTCTCCGTCATGTTTTCACCTGGGTGTTTTCGATAATGCAAAACTTGTTTGCAACGGCACTTTCTTCCAACAAGGCCATGAGTTTTTCCCAAACGCAGTTATGCCGTACCGTCTTCGTGGGATGGCTACTGACGGTGCTCAACAGGGCACAGGTCTCGGCCGAATGCTAATCGCGGCCGGGATGCTTGAACTAGAAAAACGCCACTGTGATCTTCTCTGGTTCAATGCCCGGGTGAGTGCTGAGATTTTTTACGAGAAATTAGGATTTAAGGTCATGGGAGATCTTTTTGATATCCCCACGGTTGGCTCTCACAAAATCATGTTCAAAACTTTGTGAATTCATTGATCCAAGTTCAACAATCGAATAGGTGCCATTGTCTTCAAACTTGAGAAGCCTTGCCGTCAAATAGAGTGATCTAGATTAGTTCTTCCATTAAGTTTTCCCCCTGAAAACAAATTTAATCTTGCGATCAAAAAAAAATTAAATCGAAATAATTTAAATTTAGAAGATGTTTGAAATTAGAAAAATGACAATTGTGGCTCCGGCGAAATCGGCTTTAGAATTTCCGGTCGTGTGAAATGTTTAGTTGATAAATGAATTTCATTTTTGTTTAAGCTGAGGCGAGAGCAATAGACCCTAAACATTTGTCGAAGGTTTTCGGCGAATGGACCTTGGCCGCTCATGCGCTCACCAAATTTTGCGCTGTTGAGAAGACCACCGCGCATGTCTCTTATGTGATTCAGCACTTTTTCTTTGCGATCTGGACAATGAAGTTCTAACCACTGACTGAAAAGTGGAGCCACTGCCAGCGGCAATCGCAGAGGCACGTAACCTGCGTGCTTGGCGCCAGCTTGAGATATAGCTTTCAAAATCTGCGGCATCTCGTGATCATTCAATCCGGGAATCATGGGAGCAAGAAGGGCCATGACGGGAATTCCTGCACGGGATAATTCTTCTATCACGCGGATTCGAGCTTGAGGGCGCGAAGTGCGTGGTTCTAATTCGCTGCAAAGTTCTGAATCCAAACTAGTCACTGAGATGCAAACCAAAATGCCCTGGTACTCATTCATTTTTTTAAAAATATCTATATCCCGCAAAACTAAAGCGTTTTTAGTTATAATGGTTGCTGGATTTTTGAAGTCGGCCAAAACTTCTAGGCACTGACGAGTCAATTGGAATTTTCTCTCCGCTGGTTGATAACAGTCGGTGACGCCACTCATGGTGATAGCCGCGGGCTCCCAGGCTTTAGACATGAGCTTCGCACGCAGAAGTTCTGGAGCATTTTCTTTCACAAAGATCTTTGTCTCAAAATCAAGTCCTGCAGACATTCCCAAGTACTCATGGGTCGGCCTGGCGTAGCAATAAGCACAGCCGTGCTCACAGCCTCGATAAGGGTTGAGACTAAACTCAAAAGGAATATCTGGGCTAGAATTGGATGCAACTATTGATTTCGATGAATCCCTAAAGAATTGCGTCTTTGGACCTGGCTTAAGTTCCTCATTTAATTCGTCGCTAAATTCGTCTGGCGGAAGTTCACTAAAATCAAAAACGATCTCTAGGGATTCAAATCTATTTTTAATATTTTCAACTGAACCACGACCTTTTATAGAGGACTTGGGATCTTGCATAATAGCATTTGTGTATCATAGAGCAGAGAAGCAATAAAACAGTTTTTCTATCGTGGACAATGTGGCACATATTAGGCGAGAAGCTACATTAAAAGCCTGCTTCAAATAACTTTTAATCTGTAACCCACTCCTGACTCATTTTCAATTAAATCCGGGCTTTTTCCGAGCGCTGCTGCGTCGAGCTTTTTTCTTATCTGACTAAAATAAACTCTCAAGTAGTGATCATGCTCCACAGAATTTGGTCCCCAAACTTCTTTGAGGATATTTCGATTGGGAACAACTTTGCCCGCGTTTCTGGATAACAACTCGAGCAACATAAATTCGGTGGCGGTGAGTTTTACCTCATTGCCATTCATTTTCACTAAGTGTGCTGCATAATCAATCTCAAGTTCCTCAGTTTTAAATATTGATCCCGTTTTTTCTGGTTGAGAGTGTCTCAGAGAAACTTTTATTCGCGCGATGAGTTCTGGAACGCTAAATGGTTTGGTGAGATAATCATCTGCACCTTCATCAAGAGCTTGAACTTTATCTTCTTCGCCGTCCCTGACGGTTAAAAAAATCACCGGGGTTTTCGACCAAGCTCGCAATTTCTTAAGCACTTCAAGGCCCGAGATATCGGGAAGACCGTGATCTAGGAGGATCAGTTGCGGATGAACCTCAGCGGTTTTTTGCAATCCTTCTTGGCCCGAGTGTGCTTCTACTACCTCAAATTTACTGGCCTCGAGGCTATGTCTTAAAAATCGGCAAACGGAAATTTCATCATCTATCACCAAAATTTTGGTTTTTATTTCCGATTTCACTTGGTGATTTCCTTGAGCTTAAGTGGCGGAGTTCTCACTGGGATTTTGAGCTCGAACATAGAGCCACGTACAGAAATGCTTCCGCCGTGAAGTTCGGCGGTATTTTTAACAATTGAAAGTCCTAGTCCTAAACCACCAGTAGGAGTGCCGGCGAGCCGGTAAAATTTTTCAAAGATGTTTTTTTCCTCACCGATCGGAATTCCTGCACCCTGATCTTTAACTATTATCTCCGCCGTTTTATCTGAGGATTTTAACAAGATTTCCACGTCGGTTGTAGGAGGGGAGTAGCGAAGCGCATTTTGTAGTAAATTGCTAATGGCATGTTTGAGAAGTTTGAAATCACCCTCAATTAAAAGACCCAAATCACCTGAGATTTTTATTTCTCGCCCTTGCGATTCATGTTTTACATCGTTTACCGCTTCCCTCACCAATTCATAGGCTTCAAACCATTCTTTCTTTAATTGCAGAGCCCCTTTTTCAATCCGGGACATGTCGAGAAGATTTTCCACGACACTGTCGAGACGCATTGCTGATCTTACAAGTTCATCAGTCAACGCTTCACGTGAAGGTTCGTTCTCTAAAATGTTCTTATCTTTTAAAGCGGTTGCCGTGCCAATAATAGTGGTGATAGGAGTGCGTAATTCATGAGAAACAGAATTGAGTAAAGTTTGATGTAGTTTTTCTGAGGCTTCATAGAGTTTAGCATTTTGCGCAACTTCGCCAAAATGTAGTCTCTCAAGCGCAATAGCCACTTGAGCCAAAACCGTTTCAAAGAAAATTTCCTGTTCAATACTTAAAACTTTTGTTGATTTGTCGGGGTAGAATAACAAAACTCCAACGGCTGCCGAATTTCCCATCATGGGAAAACACACACATTGGGATCCGGACAGAGTTTGAGTTGACCATCCCGCAGCTTTCCTATTTGCTAGACTCCACTCGGCCACAGCTAAATCTTTGGGAGCGATGGGTTCTGGCACCTGAGATGGTTCAGGGTCTCGAGCTTCGAGTTCACCTTTTTTGTTAAGTAGTAGAGGAAATGTTTTTCCTTTGAATTGGCGGTCGATTGTGACTTTTAATATATCGAGAATCTCTCTCGCGTCTTTAGAATTGGCGAGACTTCTTCCTAATTCATATAGATTTCTTGCAAACTCTTCGCGAATTGTCAAAATCGTTTCTTGTCTGCGAATTTTATTTGTCATGTAACTGCCAACCACCGCCGTCACAAAGAAACTTCCCAGCATCATGATGTCCTCATGGGCGTGGATGACAAAAGTAAATTGCGGTGGAATGAAAAGATAATCCCATGCAAGGCCTGCCGCCACCGCTGCAAAAAGCGTTGGACCGGTAGATGTGAATGCGGCTACAAATAGAATTGCTAGCAGAAATATAGATCCCAGAGCTCTGTACCCTACGTATGGCAAAAGAATATAAGATACGAGAGTGAGTGCTGCTAGAAACCACGCCGTGTTGTAGTAGCCTTGCCAGCCGGCTCCGTAGCGGTATAGTTTTATCTTTGTCTGTCGATAAATGGTTCCACGATCAGCCCTGATGACATGGATATCAATTTTATTTGTTTGTGCGACCAACTGGTCAAGAAACGCTCCGCCGCGCAAAAGATCTCGAATGAAATTTCTCTTTGGACGGCCAATAACAATTTGAGTGACATTTTTTTCTTGAGATATCTTTTGGATACCATGAACAAGTCCGGAATCAGCAAGTGTGACAACTTCTGCGCCCAATTCTCTAGCCAGAGAAATATTTTTCTGGAGCATCTTTTGATCTTCATCACTCAGGATTTCTCCTGTGTTGACATAAAGTGCAATCCACGGCGCTTCAAGGTTGTATGCCATTCTTCGCGTTGTTCTAATTAATCTGGCGGAAAATGGACTGTGACTGAGAGCAACTAAAAGTCTCTCATTGGTGTTCCACGGACCTTCGATACCTTTGATGGTCATCTGATAGGCAAGATCCTGATCTACTTTTTCAGCGGTAAATCTAAGTGCCAATTCTCTTAGCGCCGTCAGGTGCTCTTCTTTAAAAAAATTTTCAGCTGCTCTTTGTGCGCCATCACCTAAATAAACTTTGCCTTCTTCCATTCGTTGCAAAAGTTGTCTTGGTGATAAATCGATCACTTCTATTTGGTCTGCTCGTTCTAAAAAAGCATCGGGTACGGTCTCGCGCACCCGAACTGAAGTGATTTGTGCGACCTGATCATTGCGACTTTCAATGTGCTGAATATTAAGTGTGGTGTAGACGTCGATTCCTTTGTCTAGAATTTCTTCTACATCTTGATAGCGTTTCTGGTGACGCGATCCCTCAGTATTTGTATGGGCGAGTTCGTCGACCAAAACGAGTGATGGCCTTTGGATAAGAATGTTATCCAAATCCATTTCTTTGATGGAACTTTTAGGAATGATTCTTAGGCCTGAAACAAGTTCTTGAGTTTCTGCGCGGCCGTGTGTTTCCACCACACCGATAGCAACATCCACGCCGCGAGTGAGTTGTTCTTTTCCCGCTTTGAGCATGGCGTAGGTTTTTCCAACTCCAGGACACATGCCAAGAAAGACGCGCAGTTTTCCGCGGCCTTTTCTGTTCTCAAGTTTTTCCACAGCCTCAAGTAAATCTTGAGGATTGGGCCTGCCGTCCTCTTGCACTATTTAATCCCTTTCATCCAATGCTAGATTAAGTTTTAGTACATTCACTCGATTTTGACCAAGAAAACCGAATTGTCGGGGTTCACTATATTCGTTCACGAGAGATTTCATCTCGCTTTCCGATTTACCTCTGCTGGTAGCGACTCTTTTGAGCTGATCGTAGGCTGCTTCCGGACTGATGTGCGGATCCAGTCCGCTCCCAGAGGTAAAAAGCATCTCATGAGTAAATCCTTGTTTCTGACGTGCCTTGAATTGAGTGAGCAGATCCGAGCTGGTTGGCCCCAGGTTGCTACCTCCAGAGGCCGCGGGATTAAAATCTACCGCTGATGGGCGAGGCCAAAAATATTTGTCTGCTTTAAAGTTTTGTGCGATCAAAGATGACCCAATCGTTTGATCTTGGTGGTTTGAGATGAAACTTCCTCCAGCTTTTTCAGGATAAATAAATTTAGAAATCAGAGTGATCGCTGCTGGATAAATAAAACCTGTTAATACTGTCATAAGAATTAAAAATTTAATCGAGATCATTAAAGTTTTCATTTGGCAGCTCCAATCGAGACTACAATCAAGTCAATGAGTTTAATTCCAATAAACGGAGCGATCAATCCGCCCAATCCATAAATCAAAAGATTTCGTCGCAAGAGTGCGGACGCTCCGAGGGCTTTGTATTTGACTCCGGAGAGTGCCAGTGGAATGAGAGCGATAATCACGAGGGCATTAAAAATAACCGCGCTCAGAATAGCACTTTGAGGCGAATGAAGGCCCATGACATTGAGTTGCGCGAGAGGACCGTTTATTCCTGGTGCCGCATATAAAGTGGCAAAGAGCGCAGGAATAATAGCAAAATATTTAGCCACGTCATTGGCCACGCTGAACGTGGTGAGCGATCCACGGGTCATTAAAATTTGTTTACCTGTTTCGACAATCTCAATGAGCTTGGTGGGATTGCTGTCTAGATCCACCATGTTTCCCGCTTCTCGGGCCGCTTGTGTTCCGGTGTTCATCGCCACGCCAACGTCAGCTTGCGCTAAAGCCGGAGCGTCGTTTGTTCCATCCCCGGTCATTGCTACTAAACTTCCTTTGGCTTGCTCATCCCTAATGCGTTGAAGTTTCGACTCTGGTGTCGCTTGCGCCATGAAATCGTCAACGCCGGCTTCGGCAGCAATCGCAGCTGCAGTCAAAGGATTGTCTCCGGTGATCATGATTGTTTTGATTCCCATTTTTCTCAGTTCAGAAAATCTTTCTTTGATTCCGCCCTTCACAATATCTTTCAAATAAATAACTCCCAAGGCTTGATCTCCAAAGCTGACCACAAGAGGTGTTCCACCTTTTTTAGCTATACTGTTTGCGCTATCGATAACTTCTTTGGGCATTATCCCGCCGAGCGATTCAATAAACGTCGCAACAGATTCTGCGGCACCTTTTCTGATAGCGGTGATTTTATCGCCTAATTTTGTGTTGATTCCACTCATTCGCGTTTGCGCAGAGAAGGGAATAAACTCTGTTTCACCCGCGTTTAATGTCTCTGCCCGTAATCCAAATCGATCTTTTGCCAAAACCACAATCGAACGGCCTTCAGGAGTTTCATCACTCAGTGATGCCAACTGAGAAATTTCCGCAAGCCTTTCTGCTGTTACTCCTGGTGCCGGCAAAAACTCGTGAGCCATTCGATTCCCGAGAGTGATTGTTCCAGTCTTATCTAAAAGTAAAACGTCAATGTCTCCTGCCGCTTCAACTGCTCGGCCACTCATCGCAATGACATTTTTTTGAATGAGTCTGTCCATTCCACTGATGCCGATCGCACTAAGAAGTCCACCGATAGTGGTTGGGATCAAACAAATAAGCAGCGCGATCAAAACGGGGACGGTGACGGTTTGAGAAAGATCTTGGCCTGCGGCATGACCAGAGTAGTCTGCAAAAAATTTCAATGTGACTACGGCTAGTAGAAAAATAATCGTTAAGCCAGAAATTAAAATCGAAAGTGCAATTTCATTGGGAGTTTTTTGTCTTTTTGCCCCTTCAACCAGGGAGATCATGCGATCGAGGAAGCTAGACCCTTGTTCTGCGGTGATGCGAATTAAAATTCTGTCACTTATGACTCTGGTTCCGCCGGTGACTGCCGATCTGTCTCCGCCGCTTTCTCTGATCACGGGCGCAGATTCTCCGGTGATGGCTGCCTCATCTACCGTGGCAATGCCTTCGATGACTTCGCCATCTCCGGGGATGATGTCTCCGGTTTCACAACAAACAATGTCTCCTTTTTTGAGAGTGTCCGCATTACGTTTTGTCTCTTGGCCATTCACCATCACGCGTGCAGGAGTGCTGGTGCGTGCCTTTTTTAAACTTTCGGCTTGAGCTTTTCCACGTCCTTCCGCAACCGCTTCTGAAAAATTTGCAAATAAAACGGTGAACCAAAGCCAAACCGCTATCTGCAGTTCAAAGGGAGAGAATGAATGTTTGGAAATTCCGATAAAAACAGAAACGGTTGTCAATGCTGCGCCAATTTCTGTGATAAACATGACAGGATTTTTCAATTGAGTCCGAGGATGAAGCTTCACGAACGAATCCACAACGGCGGACATTATTATTTTTTTATTAAAAAGCGACTTTTGCATAAATCCTCAATCCTGATCTAAAAAGTTTTTCCAGCATTCATAAGCAGGTGTTCGACAATGGGACCGAGAGCCAGCGCAGGGAAAAAAGTCAAAGCTCCAACCACCACAATGACAGCTATCAATAGAAACGCGAATAGCGCGTTGTCTGTGGTGAAAGTACCAAATGAAGGAGCTGCGATTTTTTTCTTCGCCATATTTCCTGCTATCGCCATAGAAGGAATGATCACTGCAAATCTACCTACGAGCATCGCAAATCCTAAAATCAAATTGTAATAAACTGTGTTTGCATTGAGTCCCGCAAACGCAGAACCGTTATTCCCAGCGGAAGAGGCAAAGGTGTAAAGCATTTCTGAAAGTCCATGAGGTCCGTGGCTTGAAAGGCTAGATAGTGCGATGGGTAGGACCAGTGAAATTCCCGAGCCCAAAAGAATGACAGCACTTGGTGCGAGCACCGCGAGTATTGTCATTTGAATATCGCGCGCTTCAATCTTTTTTCCCAGGTACTCTGGAGTTCTGCCGACCATAAGGCCCGAGAGGAAAACAGTGAGAATCACAAATAAAATCATTCCGTAGAGACCGCTTCCAATTCCGCCGAAAATAATTTCGCCCAACATAATATTGAGAATTGCAAGTCCACCTGCAAGAGGTGAGAGCGAGGCGTGCATGGCGTTCACCGATCCATTGCTTGCCGCCGTTGTGAGTGTGGACCATAAAACAGAATTTGTTATTCCAAATCTGGTTTCTTTTCCTTCCATTAATCCTGACAAACCAAAGACTGCATTTGGGTGATATTCAGCCCAGAGACTTGCACCCAATGTGGCAACAAGGACTGTCATCATTACTGCAAAGAGAACAACCCCATGTTTTTTACTGCCAACCATGATGCCGAAGGTGTAGGTGAGCGCAGCAGGAAGTAAAATCAGTGCGATCATTTCTAAGAAATTTGAAAACGGAGTTGGGTTTTCATAGGGATGAGCGCTGTTCGCATTGAAGAACCCACCACCATTTGTACCAATTTGTTTGATTGCTATTTGTGAGGCTGCAGGCCCTTGAGGGATTGTTTGCTTCACACCTTCAAGTGTTGTGACTTCCACTGCCGGTTTGAAGTTTTGTGGTACTCCCTGGCCAACTAAGATCACGGAATAAATGATTGAAATTGGAATCAAAATGTAAATGAGGGATCTAGTCATATCGACCCAAAAATTTCCGAGATTGTTGGTGGTTTTTCTGGATAATCCGCGGATCAGTGCAAGTAATACTGCAAGCCCAGTAGCCGCTGATAAAAAGTTCTGAACGGCGAGTGCCGCCATCTGAGTGAGATAACTCATTGTACCTTCGCCAGAGTAAGACTGCCAGTTTGTATTGGTGATGAAACTGATAGCGGTGTTGAGAGCCAGGTGCCAAGAGAGCGCGGGAAATTTCTGTGGATTGAGTGGGAGGGTGCCTTGAAAAATCTGAAACAGGAAAACTACTATTAGCCCCAGGAAATTAAAAACGAGAATAGCCTTGGTGTAGGACTTCCAATTCATTTCTTCATTATGCTTAATCCCGATAATTTTATAAATTACTCGCTCTATTGGTGAGGATTTAGTTTTCATAAAAACCCACGCCATAAACCGGCCTAGGAGCGGGGTTAGAAAAGTCACTGTTCCGAGCACGGCGATGATTTGCAGCCAATCAAACTTATTCATAAAATCCTCAAAACTTTTCCGGGTTAAACATCGCATAAACGAGGTAGACTAAAATTCCTAAACTAAAAATTCCCGCTATCGTAAAGTCCATTGTCTCTCTCCTTTTTATAACCTGAGCATAAGTGCTAGATTCACGCGATTCTCAGAGGTCGCAAGATCTGGTTGAAAACCAGGATCTGCCGTAGCCGGAGTTCCCGTATTTCCACCATTGGGCGTGATGCCTTGGGCACCAGCAAAGTAGGGAACGTCAGACACTCGGTGAACAAATTCAACTCGGTAAGTGATAAATTGGCTGGGCATATAGTCGAACGTGACTGAAGAGTCCCACGCGTGAAATTGATCGCCGAAATTAGCTGTGAAATAGGGAGAGCCTGTGGTGGCAGTTGCGCCATTGATGGGTGGGATCAAAACTAAATATCTTCCGGGATTATTTATATAACCTCCTCCGAAGGTAAATCCGAAATGGTCGTGATCAAACCACAATCTATTGTAGGCCATGAGTCCTAAGAAATACTGGTTGGGAGCGTTCACATTTCCACCGGAGCAACTCACTCCTCCTCCATTTTCACAACCTACGTCCATTGTGAAGGAAAATGCCGCTTTGCTGAGAGTGCTAGCAGGTTTGTCTAAATACTTAACTTGAATACTATTGTCCGAGTGAAATCTCGAGCGCCCGGGATTTCCTAACGTGTCTTCGCCAGCATAATTGTTTGTGACGAAAGATAAATTTCCAGTGGGTCTCCAAAGAATTTGAAATCCTAATCCAGGAAATTCATTGAACATACCGTAGGACTGCCATCCATTGATGAGCCAATATTCAATTTTCAATTTGTCGCTTGGGAATGTTTGGATTCTCACGCCGTTGAAAAACCATGGGGTATTGGCGGAGACGTAAGACATTTGATAAACCCAGTTTTCATAATTGTAGTAGCTGCAGAGTCCAACATAGGACATGAACATTCCCGCATCCACGTTGATGCCGTTCATAGCATCGAAGTGATAGCCACCATAAGCTTCCGATAAATATTTGTAGGCGTCTCCCATGTTCCATTGACCGCGGCTGGTGCTCGCGTCATTTCGAGGAGTCATGGCTGAGTACATTCCGAATTGGGTCATAATTCTTCCACGAACATTTTCATAATGAAAATCTCCGCCAATTCCTAGTTGCTGAACTTGCATTTCTGCGGTTCGGCCAGAATTGCTTGATCCAATCAAGGTGTGATCGGCTGGATGGTTGAAGTCTCCGACGTAATTGGCGTCGAAGGTGAATTGTCCGGTGAAGAATTTGGAGTCGAGAGGAAATGTGCTTTGTCGACTATTCCCGTTTAGCCAGGTAAAGTCTGCAAAGGCGAACGCTTCCACTGAGGGTTTTGGAATGGCGGCGATTGCAGAATCATCGGCGTGACTGAGATGGGAAAAGGCGGTGAGGGCGATATATAAAGCAAGTGATAAAGTGACATTGGCTTTCATGACGAGGACCTCCATTTTCCCGATCATGAACTTTATATTATCAAGAATTAGTAAAAACTTTGGACTGGTGTTGATTGCGATTTTTGGTGGTCACTCGACGCCGTTTGAATATACATTTTGAGTTTTTGAGCTTGCGTCGGAAAATGCTATAAGTTTTGTTCGTCACTCTTGCGTGCAGAGCTTTCATCACGCTCAGACCGATCTCCCGTGGCTGCTCGTAAACAAACAATATTGCTAACTTTAAAGTTACCGTCGCTATCAAAGGGTAGAGTCAGGCCTTGTTCAAATCACGTGTCTATGCTGGCTTCAATGTGGGAGCCAGAAATTCGAGGCTAATCATAAAAGAGTGAGTAAATGTTCGCAGGACGGACCAAGCGTTTTTGAGCTAATTCTCCTCGAAAGGATCCTTGATTGGATACTGGGGTCAGCAGTGAGAACATCTGGCCATTCGATCTGATGAACCTTTAGTGCAGACGCAAGCTTCAATTTTGTTTCGTTTGAGGCTAGCTTTAGAAGGCCATAATGATTTGTTAAATTATTCAAGGCAGCTTTAAGCTCCGTACTGCCGGTTTTAGATTGAGTTATAGACCGAAGGTTCAAATTTATTATTCTATCTATTCCTGCTGTGATGGGCATTTCGCCAATTGTCTCGAAAACCAGCTCCTGAATCATTTTTAAATCTTCGTAAAGCATATAAAGTTTCAATATTTCATCGAGCCCGTATTTCATAACAGTTTGAGTATAAACAAGAAACGCGAGATCAGGGGTGATGTTGTTTTGTTCCATCCGAAGACTCAACATAGATATGATGTCCTTCGCTCCGTTAAAGAAATGTCCGTGCATCCCTAATGTGGAATCAATATCGAAGGTATATCCTTTTTGCGCTTCTTCCGCTGCCTTCTTTCTCTTTAATTCATAATCTGTTATATTTTGTTTGTATTCCTCTCGCTCTGGATCGGAATTCTCATGCTGCCAGTGATTGTTCGATCCTCGACCGGTATCGTTTTCCTTCTTGAAATTGATCTCAACCAAAAATTCATAAGCCTCCTTCATTGTTTTGAAGTCTTCTTCTCTGGAGTCATTTCCGATTCGATCCGGATGTAGCTTCATGGCTAGTTTTCTGTAAGCCTTTGTCACTTCTTCAGGACTTGACTGTTCTGAAACCCCTAAAATCTCGATGGCCTTAGAATAATTAATAACATCTGCTAAAGTTTGAATTGAAAATGAGATTAAAAATAAAAAGCTGAGTGTGAAGGTCTTGAGTCGCATAATTGTTCTCTCCTAATAATAGTAAGGCCATGCAATAGGAGCTGCATTAACTATGCCGTGTGCGCCTAAAAATGATGGCTTTATCTCGTCATTAATACTTCTAGTAACTCTCCCGCCTAGTGTGCATGTCGCGCCTTCCGCAGACGGTCAGCGCTATGTCTAAAGTTTATACGCTTCCTTGCCTCTTTCTTTTTTTGTTGGTCTAGTTACGTAGTGGCAATAGAGTGAATGATCCCAGGGGGCTCCACAAGAAATTTCGACGGCCTTTTAAACGAGGTTTCAGGTGGCGCCGGATTGTCAAAATCTTCAGTCAGTGCTACTTTTGTTTTCCCAAATGGAAAAAATTGAGAAAACCTTGTTTTGTGAGACGGCACTACAGTGGGAGAATTTATGGTTCGACTAGCTTGGTATTTGGTGGAGCAGAATGAAGCTTGGAAGAACCGCTCTAAGGTATCGGATTCTTTCGATTTCAATTTCAACATAAAGCTCATCGAACCCGATATCCTGCGAAATCTTTACCAAACTCAAGGCCTCTCCGCCGCCCAAGTAGCAACGAAACTCGATTCTTCTAAGTCATCAATATTTACAGTTATACATCAACTTGGATTACGTTGCGAATCTAAATAAGGCGGTTCTACGAGGACCGATAACTACCGGGCGCCGAATCCGCCCTTTGGATATTGGGTTCTTGCCGGAAAGCTCAAGACGGATCGGAGTGAAGTTAAAATCTGTAACCTCATCGTGACCGTGGCTCGCGATCAAAAATTTTCATGGACCGCCACCGCTAAAGAAATCGATCGTCTCGGCAAACCAACTCGACGAGGCGGAAAAAACAAGTGGCACCACCAAGTCGTGAAACAAGTTTACGAACGCTGGAATAATCAACTTCAAAAACAAGGAGAAAACTATGAACTTTCAAGGCGCATTAACATCACTGGCACTAGCATTTATAATATTTTATTTAGGATGCCTTAGCATTGGCCGACCCGATATTCCGATGAAGCTTGTGACCGAACTTCAATTCAAAGCCCTTCAGCATCTCACATCAAACTGGAGCTGTCCTTCAGCATTTAATAAAATCGCATGCCATAGCTATCATTCGCGACGCTATCATTAAATCACTGCAATCCAAGAGCGGTCGAGCTCCTTTCAACTTTATGCCTTTCAAAAAAAAATCATATTGGCTGAAAAAAAAGAACTTCTTTGATTTGACGTCTGAATATCACACTGAGATTTTTAAGAATAATGGTGATAGGTACGAAGCAAATCGCTAGTCAGATCAGGTGGAGCACCCTGGCCTTTTGTCATGCAATGTGTTCTCCATTTTATTCGCTACATTTGCACCTATGCAGAATTCAGTTGAATCCAATGGGCTTTAATAAGAAAATAAAGAGGTCCAACGAAAAAAAAATTCAATCATTTCGTATGCTAGGGATGGGTTAGAATGAGATATTTTATATGGCTCGGAACATTGGTTATTTCCAATTTTGCAATCGCCAGTGGAAACTCTATCGCAGAGGCTGACAAATTTAGGTCGTTGATTCTGTCACACAGATTTAAAGTTGTTGTAGAAGAAAAGAAATCGGGAGATAGCTCTGAATTTGAAGTCTCAATGAGCGGTAAGAATTCCTTGCTAATTCAAACCAAGCCAGCAAATTCAATAAACCGCAAACTCTTGATGAAAAATGATGATCTATGGCTTTTCACTCCAGGAAGTAAAAGACCAATTCGAGTTACTCTGGATCAAAGGCTAGCCGGGGATGTTTCGAACGGTGACATTTTAAGAACTGACTTCAAAGACGATTATTCAGCCACGAGGCTTTTAGTAAACAGAAAAGATGCTCCGGATAATATCGAAATATTTGAGTTGATTAAGAAGTCCGACGGAGCGGCCTATCAAAAAATCCATTATTTTTTAGATAAAAAAAATCACAAGCCTTTAAAGGCTGTTTTTTATGCGGCCTCTGGCAAAGAGCTAAAAACCGCTGAATATCTGAAGTTTAAAAAAATTCTTGGTCAAGAAATTTGTATCATGACGGTGATTACAGATCGAAATACTCACGAACAAACCACGATGAAAAACTTTGGCTATGCCTTGGTTAAATTTGATAGCAGCTATTTCAACAAGGACGCCTTGGCCAATTAGGAGTTCGATGAGCCTTATTAGAATTGAAAATTTGTATAAAAATTATCTCACTGGTGAAGACGAAAGTGCAGTTCTCGCAGACCTGTCTTTAAATATCGAGACTGGAAAATTTATTGGCCTTCATGGAAGATCTGGAAGTGGCAAGACTACACTTTTGCAAATCGTCGGATGCATCGACGATTTTAGTCGGGGAACTTATTTCTTTGAAGACGTGAATGTGCAGCAACTGAATGATCTTGAACTCACTAATTTACGTCGCAGAAAAATTGGGTATATTTTTCAAAATTTTAATTTAATTCCGACCATGACCGTTCATGAGAATGTCGAATATCCTTTGAGTCTTTTGGATGTCCCGCTCAAGGACAGACGACACCTCGTCAGCGAGGTCTTGGAACAAGTTGGCTTAAGTGAATTTTCAAAGCGATTCCCCCAGCAGCTGAGTGGGGGGCAACGCCAGCGAGTTTCAATTGCCCGTGCAATTGTTAAAAAACCAGCGCTTATTATCGCAGATGAACCAACCGCAAATTTGGACGAAGAATCATCAAATCATATTGCCCAGCTCTTAATCGATATTCAAAGAAAATCGCGAGTCACAATCCTGTGCAGCAGTCATGACCTATATTTTTTAGAAAATAGTGATTATAAATTTAAAATTCAAAATGGACAGGTACAAATATCGTGAGTTTTAAATTCGCAGCACGAAATCTAATGAGGAATAAAGAGAGAACATTTTTAAGTCTTTTAATGATTTCTGGGTCCATTGTTGCTTTAGTTTTATTTAGAGGTTTTACAGACCATTCCATAAATGCGGTTGAGGAAGTGTCTACAGAAATGCACTATGGACATTTTCAGATTGCAAAAAAAAATTATTGGCAAAATACGAATCTGCCAAGAAATGAAACTCTTTTAAATAATGTTTCTACCCTAGCTGACCAAATTAAACAGCTGCCAGAGGTCAAATCCGTGTCCGGGCGCCTAAGTGCTTTTGGGTTGATTAGTTCTGGCGAGAAAACCGAGAATGTCTCATTGATGGGGTATGATCTAAAGCTTGAAACTGGGATCATGAAGACCCTAAAAATTTTAGAGGGAAAATATTTTTCGAACGATCAAGGTAAAGAAATTATGGTGGGTCACCTCCTGGCTCATCGATTAGGAATTAAAGTTGGGGATGAAATAACTTTAGTGGCAAATTCGGTTAAAAAAGTCGTCAATGCTGGCGATTTCAGAGTTGTTGGTTTTTTTTCTACAGGCACGGAAGAGATTGATAAATACTTCGCTTATTTCGAATTATCTGATTTGCAAAATTTGATGCAAACTTCGGGAGTCGATGTCCTCGTTGTAAAGCTCAAAAATTCGGCTGATCTATCATTGGTGTCACCGAAGTTAGATCAAATTATCAATTCGACTTCCTTAGACATTGAAAAGAGAGATTGGATTTCTTTGGCTGAACTTTTTCGAAAGGTTAAAAGTTTCTACGACACTCAGAATCTCATCATTCAATCAATTTTAATATCAATTGTGGTTTTGGGAATTCTAAATACGATAGGAATGAGCGTACTTGAACGAATTGGCGAGATTGGTACCCTCCGCTCATTGGGAACCACGAAGAAAGAAATTTACAATTTGTTTATGATTGAAACATTAATATTGGTTCTGGCTGGAATTATTCTGGGTTCATCTGCGGCGTTTCTTTTGGGAAATTTTATTAGTGCCATAGGGCTTGTTTTTGACGTTCCTGGAGCTTCGGTACCTTTACCAGTACGATTTAGTTTTTCCCTCAGTGCTTTCCTTAGTGCTGGCATACTCATTTTCATAGCCACTATTGTTGCCTCATTAATTCCAATTTCGAAAGGGCTTCGACTTAATATTGTCGAAGCCTTAAGAAAAAATATATGACTTTATGATTAAGGCTATTTTTTATTTGTTGATTTTTTATGGGGCGAATGAGGTGTGGGCTGCGAAATCCCAGTTTGCAATTGAAGTTGATGCTGAATTAGGTCAGTGGCAGTCTGGTTCTCCTCAACAATTGACGCCAAAATTTTTCTCAACTATCAGTCAAAAATTTAATTGGACCAATTATTTTTCATGTGCTTTTGAACTCAATGCTAAATCGTATTCCACTATGTATAAATCGCAAGGCGGGACGATCTCTGAAGTCAACCCCAGGGACTTTGACTGCTTAATTAAAATGGGGCACTTTCAGGTTTTAACAGGCTTCACTAAAATTGATTGGACACAAAACTTAGGACCTGAGCTGACTAACCTTTTTACCGGATATGACTATCGAAGGTCGCCCTTTACAGAAGACAAAGATAAATATTCGTCACCCATGGTAAAGCTTGATTATTTCGGCGAACAAATAACTTTGACGGCGTTAGCAGGGGTACCTTCTCAAAATAAATATTCTCTTTCTGCGGAAGGAATAAATTCTGGAACTTTAATCATCAAGAATACACCAACCACTCTAGACTATGGCGGACGAATCTCAGGAAATAACTCCTGGATGGATTGGCAATTCAGCGGCTTCTCGTTGGCTGATCGGGATCCTCAATACACGATATTGACAGGGCCAAGCAACCTACAGGAAAGCCACGCTACCTATTCTCTTCTTGCGTTGGGAGCATCGGTCAAATTAGCGGGCGGTATGCTGCGAATAGATTTTGACTATCCAATGGGACGAAGCTTTTCAACAAGTCAGCTGACGACTGTCAAATCAGATCAAACTATTTATGTCGCAGGCTATGACACCCCAATATTTTTGAGTACGATTTTTAGCATTCAGTATGCCGAATCAAAGTTGATGGGCCAGAACCTAGGTGCTTTAACGAATTACAACACAGGCCTAGTTACAATCAGGGCCTTATACTCCGGTACTCATAAAGACACATTCGAGATTTTGGGGTTTGATAACACTCTGGATGGGTCCGCTGGATTGCGTATTGATTACTCATGGAATGATCGATCGATTGTCGATTTTCATATTGGCGGCGAGTTTTTCAATGGCCAACGTGGCAAATACTTAGAACCTTATTTGGATCAAAGCGAAATTTACTTAAAGGTGATTTCAAAAATTGTGCCCTGATGATTTTAAGATCTAGCGCCTCTGCGGAATTCGCGCGAATTTTTGAGATTCAATTTGATCGAGTGTCATTCGAAAGAACTTAAAGTAAGGAGGGCTTGCTCTGGGGGGACGTCATTGAGACTTCTCCTGAAAATTGTTTCGTCGCGGACTCTGGGGAGATTCTATTTTGGCTTTTCCAATTCTAATAACCAATGTTGGCAAGTTCAAGTTCATCGCAAGTTTGTCCTTTGCAATTCGGCTCGCTTTTTTCAGCATATCTTGATTGTGGGTTGAAAGCCTTGATGTAAAGTCGTCGCTTTGAGCCCCGTGGATAAGTAAAGGAAGAGCTAAAATTTGGAGTGAATATCCACGCTCTGTCCATCGTAGCCAAAGCTCCTCAAGAAGTTTTCCCATTTCGAAGCCGAAACGTGCATCGGGATTGTGAGACTGAAGTATTAACACCTCACCTGCATGGATCAATGGTTTGCGAATGCTTGATCTTATAAAAAAGTATTCTGCTCCGCATTTTAAAATGAATTGTAGTTTAGGCCATTTTTTTAGTTGAAGCAAAAACCAACGTTGAGTAGTTGAGGCCGTGACTGTTTCCATTGGTAATCCAATAGGGTCCCTACGTAATTCTTCTTGAGTACGAAATTCTTTAAAAAGTTCAGTTCGAAGTCGATCATCGTGGCATCGTATTTTTTCTAATATTGAGAGGATCTTAATCCAAATATATCGGTGGCGTATTGGGGATCGCGTCAAAGTGAAATCTGGATTTTTTCCCAAAATTTTACAGGTCATTTCCCAGTCAGATGTAGCCATTGGAGTTCGAGAGTATGGGTTTCGATTCGAAACTCGTTTGCGAATGCTGGTTTTCAAGTGTTGCGCATCCATCGCGGATCCGAGGGACGGACGAAACTCAAAAATCCAACGCCATTCAGAAGCCCTCTCTCCCAGCTGCTCAATATTCGAACAATGGAAACCGTCGAGTAGTGCTGCGATTTCTAAGTTCCTAGCGAAAGCACCCAAAGAAATGGCGACTGCGATAAAAAGAGGATCAATTGAAGAAGGCGAATTTAAATAATCACGTTCAAGCCCCAGAGTGATTTTAAACCCATTTCCAATCGGCTTGCCACTATAGGACCATGGTTGAAGATTAGCTCCTGAAGGAGCAAGAGTGGCAAGCTCAAACCACCTGTTCAGCCTGTCCAATGAACTGTTTTGTTGTTCTATAGAATCGGACACACGGCACCCCTGCTTTGATTGAGACCTTGAAACCAAAAATTTATGATTTCATAATTTCATTTTAATTGTCTATAGACTTGTCGGATTTACGTCGATTTTAGTAAGCGTTTTATTTTGAGCCACCGAATGATTTCCCTCGGCTCCATTTGTAGACCATTGTCTTAAGTTTAACTAAATCGCAACCGATCATTTAGATGAAGTTCAATTGATCAAAGTAGCTATCGAAATTCGTGGAGAATGAAATGTCAGATCGAAGAAAGTTGCCGGTGGCGCGTCGTCTGCTCTCAATGCTTCCTGCAAAACTTCGGTTTGCAATAATGCGAGATCAGCTTAAAATTTCCAATGAGGTGGACTCTAAATTTCTCTTCCGAATTGCACGGACTCAAGAGGAATTATCAGAGGCCTACCGAATTCTTCATGATAGCTATTTAGAATTGGGTTATTCGAAGTCGCACATTTCTGGAATGCGAATTGTGAAATATTTTGCCCTTCCCTCTACCACTACATTGATCGCGCTTTTTAACAGCAAAGTTGTTGGTACCATTTCAATTGTTCGGCGTGGATCGTTTGGTTTGCCGATGGAGTCCGCGTTCAATCTATCTGAAATTATCGACCGCAATGAAGTTATTGCAGAGGTTTCGTCTTTGGCGATTGATTCAAAATTTCGCCAAAAAAGGGGCGCACTTTTTTTGCCTTTACTAAAGTATTTTTGGAATTATGTGGATGAATTTATGAATCTTGATTCAATCGTCATTGCTGTTAATCCATCGATGACTGATTTTTATGAAGGTTTTTTAGGTTTTAAACGACTAAAGCACGCGGAGGTTTCTGATTATAGTTTTGCCAATGGAAACCCCGGAGTTGGCTTTTATTTAAACGTTCGTGAAGCCCCAAAATTGTTTGCAGGACTATACGATCGCAAAGCACCTGAAAAAAATTTATATCGATATTTTGTGGACCTCAAATTACCTCATTTTGAACTGCCACATAGGAATTTTAATAAGTCCTCAGATCCAGTCATGACTCCAGAAATGTTGGAGTATTTCTTTGTCAAAAAATCAGAGGTTTTTTCAGAGCTCACGTTGCAAGAAAAAATGGGGCTTGCTGCCGTTTATCCAGACGAACACTATCACGCAGTTCTTCCGCATATTAAACTAGAGAAGCAAAGGGATAATGTTCGTTACCATGTAAACTTGATCGGACAATCATCCTCTCACCAGAAATTAAGTCTAGCCGTTCTTGATGTCGCGCGAGGGGGGCTGTGCGTGGCTGCATCTGTCCACTTAAGTGGAATTGTTCTCCTTAAAATCCAAGTGGCCGATGGGAGAATTGCTGAAGTTCGAGGAGAGGTTCGTTGGGAAGATAAGAGGCGTAAGATTTACGGGATTCAGTTATTAAAAACAGATTTACACTGGGTAGACTTTGTTAAATACTTAAGGCAGGATTTTGATTCATTGATTTCAGTGAGTACAAAAAAAGTATCCTAACATGACGGTGAAATTAAATATGCACAATCCCTCGGTACTTGAAAAGTTTGATTATTCATCTGCTTTTTGTCGAACACTAGGTTGGATTGTACCCTCCGAACAACTACTCTTAAAGAAGTCTCGCGTAGCTATTGCAGGAATGGGTGGAGTTGGTGGCGCCCACCTGCTAACGCTAGTACGTTTGGGAATTGGTAGTTTTCACATTTCAGATTTTGATGTTTTTGAGCTACAAAATTTTAATCGGCAAGCAGGCGCAGATATGACAAGTCTTTGTCAGCCAAAAGTGGAAGTTATGCGGCAAAGGGCTCTGGATATTAATCCAGAGCTTGAGATAATATCTTTTCGAGAGGGTGTTCAAGAAAACAATATTGATAAATTTTTGGAAGGAGTCGATATTTATGTTGATGGCTTGGACGTATTTGCACTTGATCTGCGTGAAGTTTTATTCAGGGCTTGTGCAGAACGTGGAATTCCAGCGTTGACCGTTGCCCCAATTGGAATGGGGGCCGCGTTTGTGGGCTTTGATCCGAATGGAATGACCTTTGAGCAGTATTTTGGATTTCAAGGACGAAGCCAGATTGAAAAATATTGCCGTCTTGTTTTAGGTGTCTCGCCAAATTTTTTACATTTAAAATCTTTAGTCGACAGATCCTACGCCAATGCCTACAAGAACAGAGCCCCGTCGATTCCAATGGGTTGTGAAATCGCTGCTGGAGTTATGGGGACGGAGGTTCTTAAGCATATTTTGAATCGTGGGAATAGACTGGTTGCTCCGTGGAGTATGCAGTTCGACGCCTATTCGTACAGATTAAGAAAATCATGGATGCCATGTGGCTCGTACAATCCTTTTTTTCGACTAAAGCTGAAGATTTTAAAATTTATGATTGATCAACAGAACAAATAAAGCATCGTACGTTCCTTTGACCTAGCCAATGGATTCAAGAGGATTTAAGTAAAGTCTCCACATCTTTTCTCAATGTTCGCATGTGTTCAGACAACTCATTGTTCAATCTGCACACGGCAAGTTTAATGGACTAAAAGTTGCCTATTGGTCGGAATGGTGAGCTCCGCCCTATGCCTTACTATTACCCACAAGTAAGAATGAAATATTACGATAATTGAATTAGAAAATAAGTTATCCACGTGGATAACTTATTTTCTAATTAAAGTTTGCTA
>JAYTHU010000119.1:0-1095 GCA_043732305.1 Oligoflexia bacterium | reverse complement strand
CCATAGTTGGAGAAGCAAAATCTGGAAAATTGTCGACCTCCCGTCTTTTCTTAGGGGAGTGTGTTGGCACTGTTTTGGCAAGCAGAAAGCCTTAATTCCAATTCCAGTCATCCTCAACTATGCAAAAGCATGTTTTTAAGATTTCTATAGATTGGCTCTTCAACTTTGTGTCCACTGCCACCATGTATAATTTTGCATGAACTTTGGTTTCATGTAATCTTGCAAACTTATGAAAATTCATCATATGCACATGCAAATAAGCTCAATTTGAGCCACCATCCCAGCTGTGGATACTCAAGCCCTCAAAAAATGCCATTGGGGATGTTTGTGGCTGCAAGCTTGCATGTTCGATTTAAGCACCATTTTGGAAGTTGCTGCATGGGGTGGGTTTCGAGGAAAACAGCAAGAAATCATGCCTATATGTCCGCATAAATTTGCCCCACCTTTTGTTGAATGCCTCTGCAACCAAGAAGATTCAGGCAAAATGCCATAGAACCACACTATTGCCACACTGAAAGCTCTTTGGGGCTAGCCTTGGATACAGCTTAAAGTCTCTCCTACCTCTCTGAAGTGGATTTTTAGTTGCCGCTCTACAAGGCAGCTCATATGTATTTTCCGTTTCTAGAGGGGAAATACAAACACCGGCCTAACAGGCAAAACAGGGCAGTGAAAGCTTTGTCATGGAAAATATTTAGAAGACCCCATCTCAGCTCATATTTTGAGGTATTCATGTGCTAAGTTTCAGTCTAGAGTGATGCAATCTATTGTGAGAGATTCACTGCTGTAATTTTGACTCTCGACAATCGGGATGAGAAAACAGGGCCACCATTTCTTGCCATTTTGCAGCCATGAAAAAAAGGCCATCTGGAAAGTTTAGGGGCTGGGGAATACTGGTTTTTTATCTGGCTTTAATAACATCTATTCAGGCCTTGAAGACTCTAAGTGATTTGAAGCAGATAAAGTTTCAAGATTTTTGCACGTTTTTCTGATGTTTTTGGAAGTGCATGTTGAGACGTTTTTCTTTGGAACGCCCTGTGTGCTCTGTGCTGTGAATCAAGAGACTCCCTCTATGCAAGAGGCCAGCATTTTGTTACG
>JAYTHU010000118.1:0-3994 GCA_043732305.1 Oligoflexia bacterium | reverse complement strand
CCGCACTATTCACATCTCCGCCGCTATTTAAAGCGGGTGGGGGCGTAAGATTATTATTCTGGCCGGAATTATTTGAGTTGTTGTTTTTAGGTGCAACGCCTGTTCCGGGAGGTCCATCGAAATCATCTTCATCGAGGAAGTTATCAAAGTTGGGTGGTGGCGGTGCTGCATTCTGCGCTCGTAAAGTTTGACCCGTCGTCAGTGCTGCCAGCAATAAAGTAGCCGCCAGTAATTTAATCGATGGTTTAATCATTAGGGTAATCATAGGGCCCTCGCTCAATGGATATTATAAGTTGTCGTAAATGGTTGTCCGTTTCGTTCGCCTGAGATTCTGAGAGAAGTTTTATTTCGAAGTGAATTATAAAGTTCCATGGCCTTGGCGGGACTGTCGAGTTTTTCTCCGTCCACTTCCTTGAGCACGTCGTTGTCTTGAATTCCAAGTTTTGTGTAAATGGAGCCAGGAACAATTTCCATAATTTTAAATCCGTCAACTCGACCATTCGTGATATTCGGAACTCCGCGCGCTTGTGTGAGCAGTTCCGGCAAATTTGACATTTGAGCTTCTAAGTCCGTGCGGGTGATCCCGAAAGTTCCGGCACCTTCGGTTTCGATCGGACCATCTTGTTTGCTGCTCTTGAGACTGAAACTGATTCCAGGCTCATCCTTGATTCTGATATATTCGATCGCGCCTGATGACAAATTGCGGAGATACGCGCGTTTTCTTTCGACCTTAATGAGAGTGGCCAAACCTTCGATTTCGTCGTTGGGAATATACGGAATAACTTTTTCTGGATTATTTTTCAGTTCGATCGTCGCCACAGATTTTCCGGGATTAGCGTGAACGATTGTTCCGATGAGTGTAAGTCCCAGTTGTGATTCTTTTGCGGGGCCGGTGATGTCTGGACCATTGCCAGCCACTTGCACGTCGGGAATAAATCCATCGCTGTTAAAAATATTGCGCGCGAGAATATCATCATAAGCACTCCGCGCTTTGTAGGGTGCGAGTAAATCAGTATTGGCTTTGCGGCTAGGAGGTTGACCGGCCGGAATCATGTACATTCGTGATTTGATGGCCGTCAAATCAGCAACCATAAGTGCGATTGCGGCGATAGCTACGTAAGGAAGATAACTATCGTAAAATGATTTCCGGTTTCGGCGAGTGATTGAAGTCATGGAGTTGAAGTCAACTTCTTGATTTTCCATGCGCTGACTCACTGGAATTTCAGCCGGTTGTGGCGCCTTTTTCCCCGTGATATTATTCATAAACGCACTCATTGAGCGCGATAGTATTGTGAAAAAACTCATCCTTGAATTTCCCTCTAAAATGCCAGCTTATCCCTTCCAAAATTGTAACGTAAAACAAGCCTTTAGGGTACTTTTATTAAGCTTGCGGTTTGGTGACGGACTGATGAGTTGACTGTTCGAACTTTTTTTGTCAGTTGATAGTCTACTAATCGTCTGGTGCCCACTCTATTTTGTTTTGTGACTAGGACGTTGGTCGAGCCAAAACATCATCTTGTTGTTAAGAGCAAGTTTTCCTGAACGCCGCCGCCATTTATTCAGTCATCCGCAAGTCTGTGTTGTTTCGCAAGTCGGAACTCAAATGTCTAATCCTTCTCAGGAATCGAATGTCTAATCCTTCTCAGGAATCAAAGGTCTAATCCTTCCCAGGAATTTGTGGCTTTTCTGTAACATAACTTTTGTTGTCCGGTTTGTTTTTATAAGAATATATTTTTGCTTCTTACTTTTCTTCTTGGGCGCGGAGGTGGGTTCCATAGCCGAAGGACCAACTCATAATCAAATTCTTGCGATCTTGAATTTCAAGTGACGTTTCAAAATTGACATCGCTACTTTACTCACTAAAAAGCAAATTAAATTTGCAATGTTTTCTGTACTTTGAGAAAAGATTCCGCTATATATTATTTGTGAAACGCGAAAAACAGTTAGGGTTTGAAATTCTAAAAAACAAACAGGCTAAATTTTTCGGTGGAGCCTATCTTAAGAATAGCCATGCTAAAGTGAAACGACCCATAACCACCAAGCGGTCGATGCATTTGGTCTTGCGCTCATCAATGGCCAAAGGGCAGTGGTCATTTCTCAAAAAAGAAAAGAAAATCAAAGATATTATTCTTAAAAACGCCAAGGCAAGCGGTATAAAAATTTACAGGTTTGCTAACGCGGGAAATCATCTACATCTGATTATTTTGCCTCAATCTCGAAAAGGGTTTCAGACTTTTGTTCGCGCTATTTCCGGAATTATCGCCCGCGAAATCACCGGATCGCAAAGAGGCGGCACTGAGAGAGGCTTCAACAACAGCGGCCCGCTGGAGAAAGTCAGCGAACTTAGCTTTTGGGACAAGCGACCTTTTACCCGCATCATCGAATGGGGAAATGAGTTTCGCTCCCTCACTGGATATCTAGATCAAAACTCTTTAGAAGCTTGGGGATTTATCCCGTTCAAGCCAAGACGCCGCCCGAATAGCTCGACGGCATAGGCAAACCACGTCATTGGCATAAAATCATTGAATCCGCTTTCAAACCGTAATAAAACTCATTTATGTTTGACAATCTTTCTAATAAAATTTTATCGGGAATCAAAAAGCTTCGCGGACAAGGGAAGCTGACCACTCAGGATGTGGAAGCAGCGCTGAAAGAAATCAGACTTGCACTACTTGAAGCGGACGTTAATTTTAAAGTCGTCAAACAATTTATCGAAGCCGTGCAAGTTAAAGCCGTGGGCGCCGAAGTCATTGGTGACTTGAAAGCTGATCAGCAAATTGTTAAAATCGTGCATGACGAACTTGTTCGTCTTATGGGCGGGCAGAACGAAGAATTAAAAATCACCGGAAATCCTCCCGTCATTCTTCTTGTTGGTTTGCAAGGTGCAGGAAAAACTACAACTGCGGCAAAACTTTCCGTTTACATCAGAAATAAAATGCATAAAAAAGTTTTGTTGGTCCCTGTCGACGTTTATCGTCCGGCGGCAATTGATCAATTGAAAACTCTCGGTGATCAAAACAATATTGAAGTTTTCCCGTCTTCAACAAGCGAGAAGCCTCAAGATATTTTGAAAAAAGCTATCGCGTATTGTAAGAGCACAAACGACGTGGATTTACTTATCGTTGACACTGCCGGACGTTTGCAAATCGACGAAGCTCTCATGGAAGAACTCAAAGATTTAAAAAAGATCGCTGACCCACAAGAAATTTTGCTTGTTGCAGATGCTATGACTGGCCAAGATGCCGTCAACATTGCGCAAGGGTTTAATGAAAAGTTAGGCCTCACTGGCGTTGTTCTCACCAAGCTCGATGGCGATGCTCGAGGCGGCGCAGCTTTATCGATTAAAGCTGTCACCGGAGCTCCCATAAAATTTGTTGGAGTGAGTGAGAAAGTCACCGGCCTTGAACTTTTCCATCCTGATCGCATTGCCGGAAGAATTTTAGACATGGGAGACATTCTTTCGTTAGCTGAAAAGGCTGCGGAAGTTTTTGATGCCTCCAAAGTTGAAGGTTTAGAAAAAAAGATGCGCCGGAACCAATTCAATTTGGAAGACTTTCGCGATCAACTTAAGCAAATCAAAAAATTAGGTTCATTTGAGGGCATTTTAAAAATGCTTCCAGGAATGGGGCAAATGAGCGAGAAACTCAAAGGAATGGCTCCTCCTGACGATGAAATTAAAAAAATTGAAGCCATTATAAACAGCATGACACCCCATGAGCGTAGACAGCATGAGGTTTTGAACGGTTCAAGACGACTGCGGATCGCTAAAGGTAGCGGAACTCAAGTGTCTGATATCAATCGATTTATCAAACAATTTGAACAGACTCAGAAAATGATGCAGATGTTTACTAAGAAGGGCCGTGGCGGATTCAACGGCAAAATGCCTTTTTGATTTTGCTTTCGGAAAATGCTGGCATTTCCACCAAGATTCATATATTTAAATAGCCTTTACAAATGAGGAGAACAAAACCGTTATGGTAGTGATTAGATTGTC
>JAYTHU010000117.1:0-1112 GCA_043732305.1 Oligoflexia bacterium | reverse complement strand
TCTTTTTCAAAAGAACCAACATACAAAAGTGTTTCTTTTGCGTCTTTTACCTGTTTTTCTGTTGGCCGACCAGTGGTGTCAAACAGAATCACCGTTTTGTGATTGGTATAAACAGAAAAGTTTACGATTCTCTTTCTCTTTCCGTTTTGATAGTATTCACGCAGTGATTGGAGATGATTACTGGTATCCCTCATGGCAACTTCTTTTAGAATGCCCGATTCAAAAAAAGTTTTTGATAGCCCATATTGCAAATTTGATTTCCAAAAGCTTGAACTTTTTAAAGCGCCGTTGGGATAGCGAAAGATTGCTGGACCATTCTGCTGGCCTTCTTTCCACGAAGACCTGCTCTTAAGTCTCCCACTGGGGTAGTATGCTGTCGAGAGACCATCTTGCTTTCCATCCTGTGTGTAGAATAAATAGCTTACTACCCCATCAGGATAATAAGCTATTTGTTTTTTCCGCTGATTGCAGGAGGAAAGAAAAACGGAGCTGAAAGCAACAAGAAAACAACTTATTCTTCCCATCATAATTGCTTAATGATACGTCCCCTTTGGAGGACCTGTTCTGACTGTCTTCTGCCGATAAAGAGTATCGGTGCCAACTTTTAGTTATCGAGAAGTCGTTTGGTAAGCCCCGGACTTGCCCTCTGTGAGCGAAGGCGAGGATTCCTGCAAGACCACTGTATCTTGTTTTGCTTGTTGAGTGCTTTCCTTAGGTTCTAATACGTCCCGTGCGCTTTTGTACGCTTCTTTGGCAGCTTCAGCTGTTCCTTTTCCCTGACCAAAAAATTCAAATCCAGCCTTTAGTACTTCTGGTATTGATGCCTCGGGCTTGGGAATAGATTCGCTGCCTTTCATGAAAGATATGGCTTTAGCAGCGTCCCCTGCAACTGAAGTCGTTCTTAGAAGTAAATCAATATTTTCGGAGGGCTCAATCGTTTCGCCCGACTTTACAGTAGGGGTACGCCTGAGGTGGTCGGGTAAATCTGGACAGAATAGGGTGGTATCTTTCCTTTTGTCATGAAAGACACTTCAAAACCTGATAAGCGCCGCAAATTCGACGCGGCCTTCCGCGCCGAAGCCCTGCGCCTGGCCGCGCAAAGTCGCTCAACC
>JAYTHU010000116.1:0-1118 GCA_043732305.1 Oligoflexia bacterium | reverse complement strand
ATCACTGAATTCGAGATCGGAATAACGCTGAGCGGGAAGGGATATTTCAAGCTCGGGTTGTACCCCAATAACTTGACCTGTGAGGAACTCGATTCGATAAAGGCACTGATGGAAACCCTGTTGCCTTCGGTCGAATTCTCAACTTTCATCCAGAATGGCCGGGTATCCTATATTGAGTGGTCCTCAGACTGGTTGACTGAAGCGCACTTTAGTTTCATCCCATACCGCAGCAAGACTCAGTACTCACGCATCTACATAGATAAAAAGCACGAAAAAGGAACTCTCTACCTCGGCAGCCCAAAAAGCGAGAGCATGTTTGCTATCTATGATAAGGCAAGACAGCTTCGTGAAAAGTACAAGACGGTGATTCCCGAAGCAATTCTCATTCGGATCGAGGCACGATCTCGCCCCAACAATCTTTCGTTCCTGAATCTGGTGAATATGGCAAATCCATTCATCGGCTTGAAAATTGTTGACGTGAAACAGGCGAAGAATTTTTCATCCAATCCTTGCTGGCAACAGTTTATCAGCGACTGCCTTGATTATGGATCTCCATACGCATTGATGAAACTGACAAAGCCGGTCCGTTCAAACTATATCGCTATTTTGGACAAAATGAATGTCCCGTGGTGGAACCCAGAAAAAATCTGGTCCATGAGAGAAAGAGCGATTAGTCGACTTATTCCATTGCCGCTACATTGAAAGGAAAGAACGATAGATTTCAAAAAATGTCTATAAAATGTAGTATTTTCTTTTACCGGACTTTGATTAAAACTTATCATCAGAAGTAAAAAAAGTTACGATTAGATAACCATTTCATTCCATTTTTTTTCACTTGAGATCGTATTGAACAGTAAATTGAAAATCAGCAAGGGCTTTCAGGAACGCATGGAGGGTGTACCCATAATCATAAAGCCCCAGTGCCTGACTTGTAAGCACTGGGTAAGTCCGGGCACGCATTGTGCTGCGTTTCCTGAAGGCGTTCCGAAGGACATCCTAATGAACATAGTGGACCACAAGGTGCCAGTAAAGGGCGACAACGGAATCCAATACGAAACGCGCTAATTGCTTGCTACTGATTCTGAATCGTCACTTAGTGCTTTTCTTCTGATGTTCAC
>JAYTHU010000115.1:0-31599 GCA_043732305.1 Oligoflexia bacterium | reverse complement strand
TAAACTTTTTCTTCAGAATAGTCGAAATGGAAAAGAAGAAAAGATTAACAGGATCATGAACCCTCTTCGGTCACCTTTACCCGTGAGTCAATACGTTTACCGCGGAACCATTCCTAGAATTTCATCGGGATCGGCTGGCCCACTAATGGCAACAGCCAAGTCATGGGTTACAATTATGTATCCGCTCCATCCAGATTTAGTGAACGGGCTCATTGTTTCTTTGGCACGTTTGGTGGCAGCAGTGACTACTAAAGTCAGCGGATCATTGTTTTTCCATAAATACCGGACGCAAAGTCCAGGTTGGCCTAATAGCTTGCAACTCCATGCGGCAATGGGCAATGGACCATTGAGCTTTAAAACATCGCGCAAATAAATATTTTTCGAAGGAAAAAGAACAAGTGCTTCATCTGTCGATTTGATTCGAGTAGCTTGAATGGGGATTTCAGATTTTCCGACTTCGACCGAAGCCGCCGTCAGCTTATATTCCCAGCCTCTGAGTAGCGGAATTTTAGGGAGAACCAAACTTAAAACCAAGAGCAATAAGATGAAGACAATCTGCACACCTTGGTGTTGCCAGAATTGTCGTTCAATCTCATCCGTTTTCTTAGGCGCTGTTTTCTCAGACATATACCGAAAGTGTCACATAAAAAAGCCTGGCGCTGCAATGAGAAATTCTAGTAACGTTGATTACAACTATGGCGACTTCAATAAGATATGCTCTAAATAAAACCAAGTATTTGCTCGACCCCGAGGTCGAAGGTCTAGAAACCTTGCTTGTAAAGTACGCCGCTTCAGATGCTCGAAACGTTCTTATCATAGAGCTGGCTTTGCGCACTGGGGCTCGCGCCACCGAACTTCTGAACATGCGGAAGGCTGATATCAACAGTTTCGACGAGACTCTCTTGATAAAGGGATTGAAGGGCTCGAGCGATCGCGAAATCCCGCTGCCTACAGCACTTTTTAAAAGACTGATAGATTACGCCGCCACTCGGCCGACAGAAGTGATTTTTGATATCACGTACAATCGGTTGCGCGACATTTGGGTTGTGTACCGCCCATGTCATAAAAAATTCCATGCGCTTAGACACACCTTTGCCATCCGTCTTTATAAAAAGACAAAAGATTTGCGCTTGGTTCAACTTGCTCTTGGACATCGAAATATAACAAACACTATGGTTTATGCGGATTACATTTACTCTCAAAATGAATTAAGGAAATTGATTTTGTGAAAAAGAAAATTTTGATTTTTCAAACCGGTGGAACCATTAATATGATTTCTGGCAATGTGGTGTCAGACAACGGCAAGCGAATTCAAGGACGGGATTCAGATCTTAAACCTGCCACTCATTTTTCTCCGCTTCAAATACTGAAACATGTCCCTCAACTTTCTCAACTTGCTGAAATTGATGTCATGCTGGGAGACAATATTGACTCGTCAAATGTCACACCAAGGAATTGGGAAAAGTGGCTGGCACAAATCGGAAAAGTTTACGAAAAGTATGATGGTTTTGTAATCACTCATGGAACCGATACGATGGTTTACACGGCGGCAGCTTTTGGATTTGCAATGACGGGACTCTCAAAGCCCATGGTATTCACTGGCAGCCAAAAACCACTTGGTGATTTGCGGTCAGATGCGCCAATGAACTTAATAAATTCTGTTGAAACGGCATGTAGCAGTACGGGGATTGTTTCTCTCTGTTTTGGAAATCAATTGCTCAACGCCATGCAAGCCACCAAACTTTCCGCCACTGATTACGTCGCCTTTCAAAGTTTCAACACCCCTCACCTCGCCACCATGGGCGTCGACATAAGATACACCGCCCCCAGGTACCAGGTTCCTTTTGGTAGAGGGGGTGAGTCAAACACGCCCGAAAAGTTGCAAAAAAAGTACAGCGCACCTTCAAAATGGCAGAGTAAATTTAATGAAAAAGTGTTTTGCTTTAAAATTTTTCCGGGGATTTCCGGAGAAATACTTATGGGCACAGTGAGAGCAAAAGCATGTCAGGGAATGGTACTTGAAGCCTACGGGACGGGAAACGTTCCGGACTTCGATCATTCAGTTCTAGCGATGATCAGGGAAGCTAAAAGATTGAAAAAACCGGTGATAATATCTTCGCAATGTCCTCATGGCCGGGTCGATTTGAAAAAATATGATTGCGGGGTTCAGGCTGAAAAAGCGGGAGCCATCAGTGGCCAGGACATGACTACGGAAGCTTGCGTAGTCAAACTTATGCACGGCCTGGGGATGAAATTTCAAGGCGCTAATTTAAGAAATTACTTTCAAAAAAACATTTGCGGAGAAATGAACGATGGAAATTAAAAAGACCTCAGATTTAGACACTTTGATTAAAAAAGCCCTTCAATATAAAAAAATTGCGGTGGTTGGACTTAGCCCGGACCCCACAAGGCCAAGCTTTGGTGTTTCTGCATACATGCAGGCAAATGGTTATGAAATCACGCCAGTCAGACCGGATAACGTCAGCATACTAGGAGTTCCATCGGTCGGCTCTCTAAGTGAACTTTCAAAGCCAGTTGAAATCGTGGATGTGTTTCGTAAAAGCGATGCAGTTCCCGCTATTGTCGATGAAGCGATTGCCGTCGGAGCAAAAGTTTTATGGCTCCAAGAAGGAGTTTTCAATCCTGTCGCAGAAGAAAAAGCTCGCGCCGCAGGACTCATTGTGATTTCAGACCGATGTATTCTCAAGGAACATTCGCGCTTGAAATAATTCCTGCCGCAGCTTTCGCGGCCTCCTGCACTTGCATTGGACGATGAGGATCGGTCGCCATTTCATATAAATAAGGCAGTGCAGCTTTTTCTTTGAAAGACTTCAAACTTCGAATGTAGCTTAAATTTAAGTCGGGCTGCTCTTCCTGAATCATAGCTTCCGCAATCATATGGACTGCCGCTTTATCCTTGAGCATGGCAAGCATTCCGGCGGTGATAGTTTTCATAAAATGCGCTGGACTAAAATCTTCTTTGAATAGTTTTTCGAGCTGAGGAATAGCTCCTTTATTTTGTAAAACTCCGGAGCCGATGACTGCTACTGCCAGCAACTGATAATTTCTTCTGGGCTCTTGATAGAGTGTTTGCAAAAAAACTTTCTTCGCTTTTGGCGATTCAATAGCAACAAGAGAGTTTCCAGCCTGGAGAGAAGCTAGTACGGCAGGATCGCTTTCATATATTTCAATAAGGCGATCTTCAAACAATGGCAGTGCAACTGACGCCTCCATATGGCCAATGTACTGAGCCGCCGCAGTTCGCAAGTGATCTCCATTGGCATTCAAGCTCTCAATTAAAATATTTTTTATTTCTAAAGATGGAATTTTCTGAGCTTGGGAAATTAGCGCAAGAAGTGCTTTCGATTTCACATATTCATTGCTCTCGTGGGTGAAAATACTTTTTACCACATCGAGATTTAGACTTTCTCCAAGACCTTCAATTCCATCTATGCGAGTTAGAAAATTCTTACTAGTGGTTGCCATCAACAGCCATTCATTTCTAGCTTTTACTCCACTCACCTTTGACAATACTAAATGATCAGGATCCAAGAGAACAGTCAAAGGCAACTCATTGATATCAAACTTAAAAATATTATCTTTCCGGGCTTTCAAATCCACTTGCTTAAACTCTGTACGCGAAGGATATACAATTTGGATTGTAATTGGCGATTCATAGAATCCGTTGGCCACGGGTTGAGTCTGGGTCACAGTTATATTGAGAATTCCGTTTCCGAAATCGTCGAAACCAGAGTGATTTGCTTCTGTACTCCATGTATAGTTAAACTCGGGAAGTCCTGCGCGATGGATCCACTGGTTCCAAAAAACATCTAGATTCTCGTGGGTGCTTTCTTCAAGAGCGGTTTTTAAATCCTGCGAGTTTACGGATCGAAATTTAAATTTCTGAAGATAATAGCGAAGTCCTTGATTAAAGCGTTGTTCTCCAAGAAAGAATTTTAGGTTCTGTAAAACGAGTGCACCTTTTTCATAGGCGAGAGTCGCGGACTTTCCAAACATCTGGCTGGGTAGAGTTTTAGGATTAATAATAGGTCCTAAAATTCCATTTTGAATTCCACTTGCTCCGACTGCGTAATCATTAGCAAGATATCGGACTTTATACTCATCCATCCGTTCGTGAAATTTTTCCCGGCCTTGCGCTGTTTCCCAAAATGCCGCATCAAAGTAATCGGCAAAACCTTCGTTCAACCATAAATCTTTCCAATCTTTTGGGCTAACCGTGTCTCCAAACCACTGATGAACAACTTCGTGGGCCAAAATGGCAGCATCAAAACCGTCTCTCCCGGAAAAGCTTCCAGATGAATTTCCAGAGAAATTCATACTTGAATAGGTGATGGCTGAAGCATTTTCCATACCGCCAGCAAAGTCATAGGCGATGCCCACGGCCAGTTTTTCAAAATTATATGGGCCAAAAAGATTTGAATAAAACTCAAGCATCTGAGGCAGGCACTTAAACCCAGATTTAATATTGTTTGTCATAAATTCTGCAGAATTTATTTGAGATGGGTACCAAACTGAAAGAGGAGTTATAGATTTCATTTCTTGGACTTTTAATTCGCCCGTCAAAACTGAATAAAGATACGTGGGAAGCGGCGCCCGCTCTTGCCAATTTATTGTCCTCAGTTCTTCATTGTTGTTCTCGCGATTTCTATGAATCAAATCACTCTTAAGACTTCCGTTGGAAAGCGCATTCCAGTTTTTAACAACGGTGATATGAAAATTAGCCGTGGCTTTAAATTTGGGCTGATCGAAACTAGGCAGCCAAAACCTTGCGGAAGTGGGCTCTCCGTGCGTCCAAGCCTGTACAACTTGCCCGCCAATTTTAATAAAATGCAGGCCATCGCGGGGATGAGATCCTCGATATTTTATAATTAAAGTAAACTGCCCCGTATAAATTTTAGCAGCGGCAATTTGCAAACTTGCAAAACCACGCTCATAACTTACGGGAAGTCCATTCACAGTGATTTCAATTATTTGGAGATCTTTCTGAATATGAAGTCGCAATGGTTTCTGATGAGTAAGGTCCTGATTCTTGATTTTAATCTTTACGGTGCCATGAAAATCTTCAGTGTCTGCATGAGAAAGGTCAAGACTGACGTCGTAATGCAAAGGGATGAACGCCGTTTCATCGAGGTCGGTTTTTTCCGACAACACAGTTTTTTCATCTGGTCGCAAATTCTCAATCTGCTTTTGAAACTGGGAGATTTCTGGAGCGACGACTTTAACATTTGTAGAAGAATTCTGAGGTCCGCACCCTGCAACAAGAAGCAGGCCACTCACTAGTCCGTAAAACAGGGCAGAAATATTAAAAGTGAACCAAAGCTTTTTCATATGTTTCGTTTGAGCCAGAGAAGTGCTTGCTTGGCGGTATTAAATTTTCCATTCAACTGTGCCTCATAAGCGTCTTTCATTACTTTGCCAAAAGTAGCCCCCGTTTCTAGGCCCAGGCTGAATAGAGTTCCTGAGGTCACGATTGGCGCAGGAAGTTCAGGATATTTCTTTAAAAACACTGCCAAAGTTTTATGAAGCGCAGCACTACCTTGCCTGGTGATTTTCATTATTTCTAAACTCGCCACGGCTTCGGCTTTAGCGGAAAGATGCCTTTTTTCGCTCATCGAAAGCTTCATGAATTTTCCGAGAGCATCAGCAATGTCGAAAACTGATTTAATGGAATTTTTAGTCACTTGAGATGTTTTAAGGTTTGAAATCACTTTTGAGCGGGCATTGGCATCTCTAATTTGTGACAAGAATAAGCCCCAATTAAAAACTGTTGCAGAAACTTTTCTCGATGTTTTTAAAACTTTCCAAGACTTATCAAGTTTAGCTTTTTTGAAATTCACTGTTTTAATATCTAGTCTAGGAGAAATCACTTTAGCCAGACCAGTGGATTTCAATATTCCCATCGCAAGTTCGACATTTTTTCCTTTGAGAAGTTTTGTCATCTCTTCATAAAATCTTTCGCCACTCACCTTTAAGATTTCCGGGGCCATTTCTTTCACAGCTTTGAGTGTTTTGCCTTCCATGCGAAAGCCTAGTTGAGAAACAAATCTCACGGCTCTTAAAATGCGAAGTTTATCCTCCGAAAATCTTTGGTAGGCATCGCCAACAGTTTTGATTGTCTTTTTTCCAAGATCTTTTTGACCATTGACGTAGTCACAAATTTTCCCGTTTTTAACATCGTAAAAAAGTGCGTTGATGGTGAAGTCTCGCCTTTCGGCATCGAGCTCGGGCGTTGAATACTCAACATGATCAGGCCTTCTTCCATCAATATAAAGTCCGTCTTTTCTAAAAGCTGCGATCTCGATGTCACCTCTAGACGTGACCACTCTGACCACCCCGAATTGTTTGCCTACTGAAACGGTCTTGGAAAACAGCTTTTCAATGTCATCAGGGGTGGCATTGCTGGCCACATCAAAATCATTGGGAATCAAACCCAAAAGTCCGTCCCTTACTGCTCCACCAGCGATCCAGCCCAGGAATCCGTGGGATTCGAGCGTCTGGCAGACGATTTTTACGTCCTCCCATTGGGGCGACTTCTGAAAAGCATGTATTATTTTTTGTTTCATTGTAACAATTTGAACTTTTTCATGGAAAAAGCCAATATGAAAACATGAATAATGAAACGGTCAAAAAGATAGCTCAAAACCATTTTGATCTCATTGGCGTGACTTCCGTGGGGGTCCCCGCCACGATATCGTACTATGAAAACTGGATTGCCGGTGGCGAGCACGGGCGGATGGAATATCTCAAGCGTCATATTGAGAGGAAAAAGAATCCGCAAATGCTTTTGCCTGGAGCAAAGTCTTGGATTGCGGTGGCATTCGTTTACGATACTGACGAACCCCTATCGATCGACATTCAGGATCAATTGCACGATGAAAAACTTGGTTGGATTTCCCGCTACGCTAGAGGGGGAGACTATCATGATCTTCTCACTACCAAATTAAATTTGGTTATTCAGGAGCTTCAGAAAATTTATCCTAACGAGAAATTTTTAGACTGCGTGGATTTTAAAGCGGTACTAGAACGGGACGTGGCTACTCATGCTGGCCTTGGGTGGATAGGCAAAAACACATGCCTTATCAATAAAGAAAAAGGCAGTTTTCTCTTTCTCTCAGAGATTTTGACTACTCTAGATCTCGATGCCGATACCCCGGCGACCGACCATTGCGGCACATGCGACCGATGCTTGGTGGCCTGCCCAACCGGAGCGTTGGTTTCACCCCGGCATTTAGATGCCAGAAAATGCATCAGTTATTGGACGATTGAAGATGAGGCGGCGCCGCCACTCGACTTAGGAAAAAAGTTTGGTTCGCACGTGTTTGGTTGCGACATTTGCCAGGACGTCTGCCCTTGGAATAAAAAAGCTAGAAGGCAAAATGATCGGCCCCCCTTTGAGAATACCGCAAACACAGTTCGCACTTTAGATCTTCGTGATTTCATCAGTTGGCCAACAATTAAAGTTTCTGAATTTATTAAAGGCACTGCACTAGAGCGAGCAGGCCCTGAACACCTCATGGCAAACGCGAGGCGCGCATTAGAAAATATTTCTTAGAAATATTCTTTTCCGGCGCAAAGCACTTTGAATCTAGCGAGCGAATCGATCACGATCTGTTGATCGATCGCGCGGAAAACTAACTGAGTTCGATAGCCAGTGTCTCCGGCTTTGAGAATACGCGGGTAAGATCCAAGCTCGAGAAGCGGAAATTCTTTGTTCAAAACTTTCATAAACTGAGCGATTTCACCCTCGCCTACTTTTAGATCCAGAGCCTCTTCGAAGAGTTGAGATTGAGCCAGAGACTCACGAATCGTTTCAAACATGGCCTTCATAATTTCCGGGATGCCCGCGAATACATAGATGTTTTTGATTTTGAAACCCGGCGCTTTTGTCACGGTATTTTCGATCAATTCACAACCGACGGGTAGATCTGCCATGAGCATGCGGTGGGGATTAATTTTATCACCATAATAATCCGTGAGAATTTTTTCGGCTATTTTATTACGTTCGATTTTCACGCCAAGACCTTGCGCCACTGCTTCGCGAGTGATGTCATCCGGCGTTCCACCGATCCCACCACAAATAAAAGTGTAGTCCGTGAGTGCATGGTTTTTATTTACCCATTGAGAGATGAGAGTGAGATTGTCTGGAAGCACATCGATCTTTTGCACGCGAATCCCACGCACAAAAAGGCCCTTAGCCAAGAAACGAGAGTTCGTGTCCTGAGTTCGACCAGTGAGAATTTCGTCACCAATAATGAGAATTTGAGCGGTTTTCACAAGACGAAACGTACACAAAATGATTATGATGAAGCAAGATGAAAAATGAACTTGTGATCAAGAGTCTAAGAATTGGTCCTGAGAAAAATTTTTGCTACCTGCTCTTGTGTCCTCGCACTTTGGATGCAGCACTTATCGATGCTGCGTTCGAAGCAGACCGCGTCGCTGAATGGTGCGAAAAGATTGCCCTGGAAAACGGTGTTGAGAATCTGAATCTACAATATCTGATCGCCACTCACGGCCACTCGGATCACGCAGGTGGATTTCCTGACATGCTTAGGCTTTTTCCAACCGCTCAAGTTGTCTGCCATCAGGATGATGTCTATCGCCTGCGTGCTTACGGGCTCAATGTACAAATGCCGGTGACCGATGGTCAGATTATTCATGTGGGGAAAGAACCAGTTCGCGTGATGCACACGCCAGGGCACACCGAGGGTGGCTCTTGTTATCTCTACGATAAATTTGTGTTTACGGGTGACACGCTTTTCATTGATCAATGCGGCCGAACAGACCTGATAGGTGGGAGTGACGAAGAACTTTATTTTTCTTTGCAAAAACTCAAACGCCTCCCAGGCGGCACGATTGTTTATCCCGGTCATGACTACGGACCGAGGCCTTTTGCAACAATTGCTGATCAGATTAAAACCAATCCCGCATTGAATGCCAAAGATTTTGACACCTTTAAAAAAATACCTTAATAATCTTCTTTAACTAAGGAGCGTTTATGAAACTAGAACTGTATCATTTCGAAGCCTGCCCTTTTTGTCATAAAGTCAGAGATTTCATCGATCTAAAAAACCTCAAATCCAAAATCACCTTTCATGACATTCGCAAAGACAAGGGCGCACACGCCCGCCTTATGAAAATGAATGATGACGATCAAGTCCCTTGCCTGGTGATCGACGGCAAACCCAAACTCGAAAGCGACGACATCGTCGAATGGCTACGCGACCACGCCCTCTAGGGTACCAGCTTCCTTTTTGTCCAGATCTGCGTCATTTTTAACCAAGGGTCTACTATAGCACCTGCAATGCGCTCGACATTTAGAGCAAAATTTAAATTTTCCCGTCGAGCCTGCACGACTCGGTCATTTTGAAATCAGGTGTCTTGCAATCAGTTTGCGTCCATTAAATAAATTACTATAAATGACGCAAGGTTGGACAAAAAGGAAGCTGGTACCTAATAGAGGAGGACGGGGCGGACGAGATCTTCGGAGTCGTCGGTGATGGCGCCTTTGTGGCCAGAGCGGGCCAGGAGTCCGGAAGCTTTGCCGTTGATGAAGTACATGCCCCACTCCAAGCGTTCGCCCTCAAACTCTGGGAGGACAATAAATTTTTGAGCGATGAATTTGCCGTTTTCGCGAATTTTCATGGCCCATTCGGCCTCACTCACGTCTATGCCACATGTGACACCTTGGCCTGAGTGACTGAAATGCCTTTTTAAAACCCACAGATCTTTTTGCTCTTTCAAAAGGCGTCGATTTTGATCATCAACCAAAACTGTTTCAATTGTCAGAGGATTTTTTAAAATCGCAGGCCAGGCTTTGCTCATGCCAATGTCACTCGACCAACCACCAACAACCGTGATTTTTTTCTCCAACCAATCTTTTAGAAATGGCTCCGCGGCCTTTGAATTCTCTCGCAAATTCCAACTCACCGTCCGCCGATAAATCAGTCCGCCCTGATCCCAGCTTCTTTGATTTGGTTCACATCTTTGTGCCGGCAAAACCCTGGACCACCTTCGCATGAGATCATCCTGCTCCCACTTGGTCAGAACAGTAGGAAAATCCATCAGAAATACTTTCAGCGCCTCTGGTTTGTGAGCCCGCAAGCCCGCAAGCAAACGTAAACTCAAATTGAAATTTGGATTAGCGTCATTGGGAATTTTAGATTGTTCTGCCACCCACTCGACCACATTCCACGAACTTGTTCCATCCGTGTTGAGCTCCATGATCTGAATTTTCCCATCGTCACCGAGGCTAAAATCAAATCGAGCAAATGGAATATGCAAGCCCAATGGCGTGGGGGTGCCATCAAGATTGGTTGGCACTCCGAGGCTCGTGAGCAAATCCTTGTCCCGCTTGAAGCTGGGTCCGAGATTTGATCCCAAAATTTGAGTCGTGAAATCTTCAAGTTGTTTGAGAATCCCAGCCAAAGATGATTCAATAAAGTCGTAAGTGGACCGTTTCATTTTCACCGGTCGAGGTGAAAAGGCGATAGGTTTTCCGCTGTAGAGAGGGACTGAATCTTGGCTGTTCATCAAAATAAAGCTCCGAGTATCCGATTAGAGAAAGTCAAAAGCTTAGCCTACTCCATATGGGATGGTTTTTTCTATAGCCTGATGGTGGGATTTGCAGAAACTTATTTCCCCGCGTTTGCGATATTTTTGGGAGCCAGTTACTTTCAGATGGGGGTGCTGGCTTGCCTTCCATTGTTTTTGGCAGGACAGACCCAGTTTTTTACCTCGAGACTTTCGCGGTTATTTCCATCCCGGAAAAGGTTGGTCGCCGGCGGAGTCTTCCTTCAAGCCATTTCTTTGGTGCCGATTTTTCTGACCCATCAATTTCAGTTTCTCCGCATTGAATTTTACATCTTTTTTGTCACTCTCTATTTTACTTTTAACAATACCATTAGCCCCGTCTGGAATAGTTGGATGGGTGATCTCGTGGCGACGAATTCCCGCGGAAAGTATTTTGGCAAACGAAACAGGATCGTGATGGTCGGAACTTTTCTGAGCATGATCGCCGGCGGAGCTATTCTCTATTACTGTAAAAAATTTAAAGTGGAATTATTGGGATTTGCAATTATTTTACTTTTTGGCTTCGGTTTTAGACTTCTAAGCTTCAAAGCGTTGACAAAAAAACTCGACCTTCCCTCTCGTGATGAAGAGAATAAAAACAAGCGGTCCTTTTTTCAATTTTGTTGGGAACTTCCATCTAGAAATTATGGGCATTTGATTTTATCGATGGTTACAGTAAATTTTGGAGTTTACTTAGCTGCCGCTTTTTACACTCCCCACTTGCTTTCTCATTTGAAATTAAATTATTGGGCTTATACGGTGATGATCAGTTCGGTTTTACTTTTCAAATCTCTAGCGTCAGGGTTTTGGGGCGAAGTCATTGACAAACTTGGCGCAAAAAGAATTGTCGTAGCGACAAGCTTTATGATCGGTCTCACCACTTGGCCGTGGGCATTTTCATCGAATTTAAAAATACTTTTCGTGACGCAATGTTTTACGGGCATCGCCTGGGCAGGGTACGAATTAGCAACTTTCACATTTTTGCTGGACGCCACAGTGCCTGAAGAACGAACGATGGTGATGAGCTATTACAATATTCTCAACACCGCAACCGGATTTTCTGGGGGCGTGATTGGCGCAATTTACGTGGCGTTTTCCAAGGATAGTGACTTTGCGTTTCGAACTTTGTTTGTTGCCACCGCAGTCGTTAGATTGATTTCATTTTTAATTTACAGTCCCTACCTGAAAGAAATTCGAATCCTCACACCGATGAAAACTGCGGATGTTTTACTTAAGGCTTCGGGTCTTCGCGCCAATGGCGTTTTGACATCGAAGCTAATAATTTTTGCTCAAAAACGTAGACCATAAAACCTTATGTTGCATAGCTAGTTTAATTTCTAACGCTTTGGCTTTCGAGCAACTCAGTTATAATTCTGCCAACTTGAACCTGATGGGATTTTTCCAGACGTTTATTGCCGCCCAACCCAATAGACAAAACTTTGCTGAACCCGTAAAGGCGCCCCGCAAAATCTTGGGATTGGGTAGCGCTCTTCGAAAGCGACGCTGCAAGAACATGATTTTTCATCTCCGTGGCCTGTTTTACCTGTCGGCTAAACGCTCTTGCTATTTGCTGCTGGACCAAGTCAAAATCACCAGCATCTTTGGCTTCGCTTTCAAAATTCATTTCAATTTCAGAGAGGATTTTTTTAGCGGCAATAAAACTTGGATCATCACCTACATCTTTGATCGCTTCGCCATTGCCTTGAATAATATTGTTTTCGCAAAGGATGTTAAGAATCTTTGCTTCGAGTTCAGACTTCAACAAGCCAAGGTTTACCGAGCGGATAAACCTATTTCCTCGATTCGCCATTCGGTAATCTTCGAACTTAACCTGCCCCGCCTCACTTTTAATATTCGTAGTGATGAGGTTAAGGTGATCATATGTTGTGGCGCTAAAAACAGACTCCAATTGTGATTTCGTTTCGTCTTGGATTAGTCGTGGTACAAAAAGTATAATTTCTCGACCGGCGTTAGAGTTAAAATAAAATTCCCCGTAGGAAGTTTTATTCGTTCGCCAAATTCCGTGCGTGTGCTCAAGAATTTCTGAGACTAGTGGCTCCACCGATTGGTCACTTCCTTCCTTTGGTCCTTGCACGGTTGATTGATCAAGCATTGTGAGTGATATGAATTTCCTTGCGCTGAGTGCTAGTGGAAGTTCAATAGCGATATTTGCAAGGGCTGTTTCACAAGACAGTGAAGATGGCCAAAGTGTAGTCGCCGAAGCAAATAACGGCATGAAGCATGCTGTTATAATTGAGATTTTGAAGGCCAGGAGCGTTCTGGCGCAAATGCCCGAGCTGTTCTGCATATGGCTGCAGCTACTGCAATCCAGATGCCCTAACTCAATTCAATCTTTCGAACCAATCAATTCTTGGAGGCGGGCGTGGCGGGCGGTAAAAACACGTTCGAGTTCGCGCTTCGCATAGAGATCAAGAGCAAGTTTCCCGAAAAGTCCAAAAGCTAAATCATACTCGACAACATCTTTCATGATGGTGCCTTGCCCGTGATCGTCAAAACGGTGGGTGTGTAGCCACAATGAAAATGGTCCATGAGTCTGACGATCTCGGTACATCACCCCGGCCTCAAAATCTTCAATCAAAATACCCCATAAGATAGAAATGCCGTAGCGACTGACTCGCAAATCATACTCGAGACCTTTTTTGAATTGAGATATCAGACTCATAGGTTCGAGTTTGTAATCTGGAGGAATGATTGCGGCCAAACTCTCAGGATTGGTCATGAACGCAAAGACTTGTGCGCGAGGAGCTTTAATTAAACTGGAAAATTCAAAGTGTGCCATGGGATTTTGATAACCACTTTTCCGGCCAGATGCTAGCTAAAAAAATAAAACTTGCGCCGACCATTTCAATCAAGCCCACAGTCTCTCCCACAAAGACGAACGCAAAAATCGTTGCAAAAGGTGCTTCCAAAGCGAAGATCAACGCCGCTCGCGAAGCCTCAACATGTCGCTGACAATAAATCTGCAGCATGAAGCACAGGCAAGTCGCAATGATCCCGCAGTACAAAATAATCGCCCACAACCCGAAACTCCAATGGGGCATTTGCGAAAGGACCAGCCAGCTCTGACCATTTGAAGCAAAAATAAAATCATAAACGAGTAGAGAAATCGCGCCGGCACTGCTACCAATAAATTGCCAAATGCCGAGTTGCAATCCATCGACAGCATGTTCTTTAGCCATCCACTCGCCGACCAAAACCATGTGCAAAGCAAAAAGCACGGCACTGATTACCGTAAGCAAATCTCCAGTGCTTACAATTTTTCCAGAAGCTATATCCATAGAAGGCCAGTTCATTAAAAACGAGCCAGCCAAAGCAAACAAAGTTAAAAAAATCTGGACTGAAGAAACTTTCTTCTTCAAATAAATCCAAACGATGAGCGGAGTGAATGGCACATAGAGAGAAGTGATAAAGCTCGAACGAGCTGAAGAGATACTTTCTAAACCAACAGTCTGGAGCCAAAGCGGCACAAAAAGCACGAGGCCCAGCACGAGGCCTTGTCTCCTTACTTTTGATGGCGTGGCCCACATTTTTTTCCAGAACACTATCGAGAGAAAAAGTCCCGCCACGACCAAACGCATCACCAAAAAAACATGAGTTCCAATGAGAGCAATCGCTTCTTTGATGAGAAAGAAGCTTGCTCCCCATGCGATAGAAGCTACAATAAGTCCTAAAAGCGAAAGTGACATTTAAAAAATTTATGATAAAATCAATCAAAACACAACTTAAAGGACTTTTTTCCCAGCCGACCGCTCCCTATCGTGAAGAATGGGTGTTGGAATATATTAAAAATGAATTGGATGAAATTCGTTTTCCGTATTTTCAAGACAGGTGGGGAAATATATTTGCCGGGGCGAAATCTCCTCGAGAACTCAAAATGTCATCTAAAGTAGCGCTAGTTGCTCACACTGATCATCCCGGCTTTCACATTTTGCAGACTGAAGTCGTCACTCGTTCGTCAACCCGAAAGGCAAATCGCCAAGCTGGTGGCCAAATTTTTGAAGCCAAATGGCACGGCGGTCACCCTCCCATCATGAAAAATTCGCGCATGGCCATTCATCATCCTGGTTTTCCCGGACTCATGGGAACGGGTCAGGTTTTGTCTGAGCCTGACAAAAAAGAACGGCGTTTTTTCATTAAGCTTTTAAGTTCTCCATTTCAAGTGGGAACAACTTGTTTTGGTGCGTTTGATTTTCCGGCATATAAGTTTAAAAAGAATCTTTTAGAAACACGAGTGGCTGACGATCTCGCCGGGGCGGTGATTATATTAAGTGTAATCAGACGTCTATCCACAATTGAAAGAAAAAACTTTTTAGGTATTTTTACAACCGCAGAGGAAACTGGATTCAAGGGAACTCTGGGAATTTTAAAAGATAAAACGCTTGGTTTCAAAAACAGAGTTATTTCACTTGAAGCAAGCAAGCAAATGGACGGCGCTAAAATTGGGAGTGGCCCGGTGATCAGGCTTGGAGATCGGCGCACGCTTTTTGACAATGACTTGATTGCTCTAATTGATGAGGCGGCCAAAGGGATTAAATCTCAGAGACGTATCATGAGCGGCGGAACTTGCGAAGCCACAGCATTTAGCGTTTTTGGAATTAAAGCGGCTGGAATGGCGGTTCCTCTTGGAAACTATCACAATCAAAAAGAAAATGGAAAACCGGGGCCGGAACAAATCAGTCTAAGCGATGTCGAAAATGCGGTAAAAATCCTGGTAAAATTTTATAAAATTATCAGAATAAAAAAGGAATTGCCGAGCGCGAGTTACAAGAAAGTACTCTTACAAGAATTGAAGAAAAGCGAAAGTTTTTTTCATACTCGCCCACTATTTGCCCCAAGAACTTTAAAGCTTGGGCACAACAAGTGAAAGAATGGCTAGAACCCACCACACATGATGTCTTTTTTTCTAAAAATGATCCCCTCGATCCCCGGCTCGGCGACATTGTTTTAAGTGCCGAGTGGTCCCAAATTGATTCGGAAATCAAAAAGGGCGACGTCGTCATATTGAGCTATCCTGATGACGATGGAGTCAAAAATAACAGAGGACGGGTTGGAACAAAACTCGGCCCACAGTCTATTAAAAAATCTTTTTACAAAATGACTCCAGGCTATAACTCTCTATTTAAAAGTAAAATCTATGACATCGGTAATTTAAAACTCGATGGAACTATCAACGAAAGACACTTGCGGGCTCAAAGCATTATCACGGGTTGTCTCGCGCGACATGCCAAAATTCTCACTCTCGGTGGCGGAAACGATTACGCTTTTCCAGATCTGGCAGGATTTTGCACTTGGGCGGCACTGAACCAGAAAAAGCCATTCATCATAAATTTCGATGCACACCTAGATGTTCGCTCGGATGAAAAAAACATCAATAGTGGAACTGCTTTTTACCGACTGCTCAATCAATTTCCAGATATGCATTTTTTTGAAGTTGGAATTCAAAATTGGTGCAATTCAAAATATCACATGGATTGGGCGAAGGGAAAAGGCGCAACAGTTATCACACTCGATGATATTTTTTCGCATAAATATGGCTTGTTTGATCTCATGCATAAGAAAGTTTTTAAAAAGTTCAATCCAAAAAAACACATGATGGCCATCAGCATTGATATTGATGGATTTTCTTCTAGCGAGGCACCTGGAGCAAGTCAGGTTTTTCCTACTGGTCTTCAGTCTAAAGATTTTTTACCAATGATAAAGCGCATAGTCGAAAAATACTCACCCCAGCTATTCAGCATATATGAGGTCAATCCTAGCTATGACCTAGACCAACGAACAGCTACTTTAGCCGCACTCATCGCTCACTACGCCATTTATTCCTCATAATTTCTCTCAAAGTCTCCGAAAAAGCAGAGAGAAAAGAGGAGGGAAAAGTGTCGGCCGAAATCGCAAAAGTTTTGATTCTAATGAACAATAATGAGCTTGTCATGAGCACTTTTGACTATCTCAAAAAGCATGAATATGAAATAAAATTTATTCATAATCTCATGGAATCTGTCAACGCTATTTCTACTTTCAAACCTGACGTCTTAATCCTTAGTTGGAATCTCAAAGGCGTCAATATTAAAAAAGTTCATAAAATCTTTAAATCAAAAACTGACTCCATTTGCATTATCTTTGCGGAAGAAAATAACTCCCGCACGACAACATCGCTAATGGCGAGTGGAATTCCGAACACTGTGCTCCCACCGTTGAGTGGGGTGAATATTCACATGCGGATTCAAGGTCTTTTGAGAAATAAAAATTCACAGTCAGATCGTGCAAACGACAAAAGAAAGGCACCTTCCAAAAAGGTAAATATCAATTGGGACAATACAGATTCTAGTAAACTGCATATCATTGATAAGAAGAAAATTTCCTCCAACGAAGTTCCCAAAGAAACACAGTGGATAGTAAAAGTTGACGCTCAGTTAGAAGAAGACCAAATTTGGATGGGATCAGCGACGATCGAAAACAAAGAAAGATTTTTTTACTTCAAAGGCGGAAACCCATCCGTACTATTTAACGAAGTGCAAAGAGGCACGCGCCAAGGAAAATCTCATTTGATCATGACAGACAGAGAAGTGGACGATTCAGGATTGATCATGTTTCAAAAAGTGGGGTCAGATGTTAAGTTTCAAGTCACTCAAGAAGCGCCCGAAGAAATGGTCTCGGGAGTTTCAGAAGTTTCAAGCAAGCTCACAGTGGATGACAACAGCTTAGAAATCGCCTTGTTGGAAGCTTTTGAAACTGAGAGCGAAACAACGATTGAGAAAGACGAAACTGCTGAGAAAACTGTGACGGTGATCTCAATACTGGAACAATGTTTAATAAAAGCAATTGATAATGTGTTGGTGACAGAAACCCAGGAAAAGTCTGAACAGATCAGGGTCCTTAACCAAGTGACCGCATCCGTGATCAAGAGTTCACGTTATTCAGGTTACTTACTTTCGGGAACTTCGAGTAATCTTCCCGACTATGAGCTTGCAAAAAAGGTCTACGATCAACTCAAAATTGAAATGGGCAAAAGCGGAGAAGATCTCTCTGATATCTGCGGTGTCTTGGAATTAAGGACAGAACCAATACAATTTGAAATCTGGGCCGAAAGTCAGGCTGATTTTTTAGTCAAATCTCAAATCGGCAAAGAAGAAATTATTTTTGCATTTCTTCCCGTTGATAGCCTTCCAAAATTTTCCGACATCGATGGCGAGGATTTCAGCAAAGTAGCACTTAAATATTTCGAAGGTGGCCAAGCAATCCTATTCGACATTTACATGCGGCTTCCTAAAAACGACAAATATTTAAGGTATCTCAAAAAAGGGACCGTTCTCTCAACAAAGACTTTGCAACGTCTGAATAGTTATGACTTAGAGAACTTGTTTATCCGCAGAGCCGACTACCCCCTCTTGTATGCTTACTGTGCAAAAATCAAGTTTCTGCGATCTCAAATCTCGTTTAAAAAGGACGCCGCTTAAAACCTTCCTCCTCGCTGCAATTCAAAATTGACCTGCTTTCCCCCGCATGCTAACTTCTACCAACTTTTCAACAATGGTTTGGGTTTTCTTGGGGGACTTCAGTGAAAAACATTTCTATCTTGTGCAGTTATGTACTCAGCAATGTGTTACTTGGCGCATTCGTTCTGTCATCGGCAACAACTGCTCACGCAGCACCAAATGACAACGAATCAACGCTATCAACGAACATGCGATGGAGCACTCAAACTCTCGCCCGCTACTTAAATGACCCTACTCTCAATGAAATTTTTCGGATTCAACAAACAGAACTTGCCGCATCCCATTTGGATATAGACCTCACGAGTGTATACCAATTGCCAATCATTGCTCAACAGTCTGCGGCATTCTCAAAGGGCATGCAGGAAGAAATCCGCACCACCTATGCACAGAGTTTATTGAACATGACTCGCGTGACAGCAGAAACCAATCCCGCAGTTTTTAAAGCCATAACGTCCGCAATGAAAAATCTTGGGTATAACGATTTGCAATTAGCCAATGCTCGATTCCTGATTGCCGCAGGCCCGATCAACGCTTACACCTTTGCGGTTTCTAAAGACCATGTTGATGTCGTCATCAATGATGAATTGCTCGCGATTGCCGATCCCAGAATGCTGCAATCAGTGCTTGAACATGAACTCACACACGTCATAATGAGCCATCCTGAACGTGGGATGCAGTTGATGATGATGATGGAAAAAGTCACCGAATTATACTTTGCCGCAGCTCCACATATGAAAAGTATTGTTAGCGGATTTAAAGAAACTTTATTTACCGGCATGGAAGATCTCATTCGCATGAGAATGAGAATGACTTACGGAGTGCACGACACTGAAGCCAAGAAAGTTTCCAAACTCATTGTCACCGGACGTAAAAAAGCCTATCTGAAAAATGCGAACGCTATTCAGAAACCAGCCATTGACGCAAGTCAAGAAGAGATCATTAAAGAATCCACAGCTTTTCTAAATTCACTGATTGTGAATTTCCAAATGTTAGAAGTGTCCAAAGACAAAACTGATATGTTAATAATGCTTAGAGACAAAGGCATTTTAACGGACACTAAGCCCGGCAATGCAAAAGACGAGCAAGCTTACAAAGATTTGGTCACACTCATTCAAGCCACAGTCTCAAGAGAGAACGAATTCACCGCCGATCTCGGCGCGGTTTCCAATGGCGGTCATTATGCTATGGCAAGATTCTTCTTTCGCGTTTCAGGAGGAATGGCAGTTCCTAACAGTTCAAAATTTCCAGCGTTCTTAAATGCAGCAAAAGAATATGATTTGGTTCACCCTGCAGGTGAAGATTCTATGAATCCGAGACCGCAAGCTCCTCCAACATATCGTTCCGAAGTCAGAGGTGGAGTTGGCCGTGTTCAGGATCAACTTGCCGAAATGGTTTCATTGCTAAGTCCAGAGGAACTGAGATCGGCTATGACTGGAGACAACTCGGATCATCCGGCCAATGCTTCGCGAGCCACCTACGCTTTTAAGTATGCCCGCAATCACCAGATCATTTCTTTCAGAAACCTATTTCTGAGACTTATGATTCTGCGCGAAGGAATCCAAAATACGTTGTCTGAAACCAAAGATGCGGCACTCACATCGAAATTAAAAATCGATTTAGCGTCTTTAGAAACCGACATCTTGAAAGGTGCGACCGATTTTCAAACTGGACGTAATCCTCGAATGATGAATTTATTAGAATATGAAATAGCGCGACTGGAAGAATCTGTCATTCTCAAGACCACTTTTGTAAGAGATCCGCTTCTAATGTCACTTAAATCTAAAGTTGATGAAAGCTTGAAGTTGAAACCAAACGACGAGTTTTTAAAAACTTACTCTGCTGGTTTAGGCTTTGTGACTTCTGCACAAACACCTACGTTAGACCAGATCTCTGCAACGCTTTTAAACTGGCGCACACAAAATGGAACTGAAAACTCCCTTGCTAAATATAGCAATGAAACGTCAGGTCTTCCAAAAAATTCCATCGTTGTTAACTGTTCTGAAGTTTTGGATCGTGTTTCTAAATTGTAGTAAACGCTTGAACTCGGGGGAGTTGACTTTATGAAAACTGCATCATCAGAAACTTTTAAGCCGTTTATTGCTCCGGAAAAAAGAATTCCCGAACTGACGATCTTACCGATAATTATTGGAGCCCTTTTAGGAATAGTTTTTGGAGCCTCGTCACTTTACTTGGCTCTCAAAGTAGGAATGACGGTCAGCGCCTCGATCCCAGTCGCCGTTTTATCCATCACCATTTTTCGGGGACTCTCCAAAGTATTTGGATTGAGACAAGCAACAATTTTAGAAAACAATATTGTCCAGACGACCGGTTCAGCCGGCGAGTCGATCGCCTTCGGTGTCGCCGTCACCATGCCCGCCCTTTTGATCATGGGCTACAACATGGAAATCTCCCGCATCATGCTCGTGGCAGTTCTAGGAGGACTCCTTGGAGTTCTCATGATGATTCCACTGAGACGCGCGCTGATAGTCAACGGTCATGAAGAACTCACTTATCCCGAGGGAACGGCTTGCGCCGAAGTATTAATAGTTGGAGAAAAAGGCGGCACCAGTGCCCTCACCGTGTTCTCAGGATTTTTCTTAGGCTTGATTTACAAAGCGCTAAACGTAGGATTGAAACTTTGGAATGACGTCCCGGAAAAAGCATTCAACTGGTACAAGGGCGGATCTATCTCATGCGAAGTTTCCCCCGAGCTCTTAGGCGTCGGCTATATCATTGGTCCAAAAATTTCCTTAATCATGATGGGAGGAGGAGTTCTTTCTAACTTGGTTTTAATTCCTGCAATCACACTTTTTGGACATGGACTAACCGCCCCTTTATTTCCCGCGACGATTTTAATTTCTCAAATGACAATTCACGAAATCTGGAGAAATTACGTTCTCTACATTGGTGCCGGCGCTGTCGCTGCGGGCGGAATTATCAGTTTAGTCCGAAGTTTGCCTTCGATCGCTGGCTCTTTCATGGCCGGCCTAGGTCAACTCAAGAACTCGCGCGGAAAAAAATCTGCTTCAAAGATTTTAAGAACGGACCGGGATATCCCCATGAAGTACGTTCTCCTGGGTTGTGTGTTTTTAATTCTAGCGATTTGGGCTGCACCTACTTTGAAAATGAATTTACTCGGTGCCATGCTCATTGTGTTGTTTGGATTTTTATTTGTGACAGTTTCATCCCGATTGACTGGCGAGATTGGATCCTCTTCAAATCCAATCTCAGGAATGACTGTGGCCACACTACTACTTACATGTTTGATTTTTGTCATGCTTGGTTGGGTTGGAATAGATTACCGCGTGACAGCGCTTAGCATTGCCGCAATCGTTTGCATTGCCGCATCTAACGGTGGCACGACATCTCAAGATTTAAAAACTGGGTATCTCATCGGCGCAACTCCAATGTATCAACAGATTGCAGTGTTAGTGGGAGCTCTCACAAGTGCATTGGTTATTGGTTACACCCTTGTGCTATTGAATGACGCCAGCACCATTTACGCTAAACGAAGTTTTCCTGAGACAACTTTTGATGTTGCGGCTCTAACAAAAATGGAACACGTCGCTGGCCCTGAGGCAAAAAAAGATCCAGGGACTTATTATGTCTTGCATCTTTCAGAGCCAAAAGAAAAAATTCCTGCGGGAAAATATCTTGTAGATAACTCTGGTCACATTGTCTATTTGGTCGATCCCGGAATCAATGGTGCGCTTAAAACTCGTGATGACGGAACCCCTGTTCCTAAATATGAAGCTCCAAAAGCGCGCCTCATGTCTTTGATCATCGATGGCATTCTCACCCAAAAACTCCCCTGGAGTCTCGTGCTCTTAGGCGTTTTCATCGCAGTCGTTCTTGAGCTTTGTGGAATCGCTTCGCTTCCCTTTGCTGTTGGCGTGTACCTTCCTATTTCAGCAAGCTCGCCAATTTTTGCCGGAGGCATGCTCCGTTTAGCCACCGAATACATCACTCGTCGAAAAGATAAAAAAGCAAAGACGCAGCGCGGGCAAACCGATGATGACACCTCGCCAGGAATACTCTTTTCCAGCGGCTTGATTGCCGGTGGATCCATTGCGGGAATTTTTGTGGCTTTATTGTCGATCAAAGAAAATTGGGCGCAAGCGATCGACTTGAGTGCCAGATTCCCTAATATGGCTCAAAGTGATGGTGTATCTTGCATCGCGTTCGGAATTCTTGGCGCCATAACGTTCTGGATCGCCAATGCAATGCGCATCCAGAAGCCTAAAAAAAGTAAATAAATCGTTTGTTTAGTTAAGATTGGCCACGTTTAGCCGATAAAATTATGAATGAAAAAAAGCAAAACGTCTGACACAGAAAAAATAGCAACACCCGCTCCTTCTCGCAAAACATTGCCAGAATCGAAACAAGAACCGAAGCAAGAGCGGGAGCACTCGTTTAGAAAAGAAGTCGCCGAGATTTTTGTTCTCAACATCAAAGATCTCAAAACTGGTGAAGTGCTTTTCTCTCGAGGAGAAGTTTTAGATGTCAGTGCCACTGGCCTTTTACTTCAAGTCAAACGTGAAGAAATTGTGGCCATGTCGCTTCGTTCGACACTCACCATGACACTTTTGCACGACATCGCTGTTGGCTTCACAATCGAAGTGATGGACACCTACATTGAAGGTTCAATCAAACGCACTAAGTCCTTGGGACGCGGCGAGTTTTTAATTGCCGTCGACTTCCGCGATGACGCTCCCGATTACTGGCGCGAATCCCTCGTTGATCTCCTCCCCAGCAAAGACGAAAAATAAAGGTACCAGGTACCTTTCTGTCCAGATCCGCGTCATTTTGCCTCTCTTAGCTTGACCCAAGCATTCATCCCGTCATAAAAATGCCTTATAAAATGAAACAAATATTTAATTTCTTCTCATCTATTAAACTCGCCGTTATGTTGATTTTGTCTTTGGGCACACTTTTAGCCACAGGGACTTTTTATGAATCTCTGCATGGAACTCCGATGGCGCAGAAATTTGTTTATCACAGTTTTTACGCAACGATCCTTATGTTACTTTTAATTATGAATCTCGTTTGTTCGGCGATCGACCGCGTCCCGTGGAAAAGACATCACGTGGGATTTGTGATCACACACTCGGGTCTCATCATTATTATTTTGGGATCATTTATCACGCAGCAAAAAGGCATCGACGGTATTTTGTATTTACCGCTCCATGAATCAGGAAGTTTCTTCTCCGTCGACAATACGGAGCTGAGAGTCTACGAAAGCATGCGTGGGCGCCCGATAGTCCCGCTGTTCCAAAAGCCCGTTGACTTTGACCTTAGACCTCCAGAGAAAAAAAATTATACTTTGCCCCTGGTAGACGACGACTCTCTCAAAATTCTCAAGTACGTCCAACGTGGCTTAAGATCAGTGAGTGTGGGTCCGGCTCCCTCTACGGAATCTCTAATTGCAGCTCTGCCCGCTTTGAAATTTAAAATGGCGAACGCGCAAGTGGACGTCCAAGAATGGCTGGGTTTAGACAATCAACTCCCACCATTTTTTGATTTTGGGCCGGCACTCGTGACATTTATCCAAAGCGAAAGTTTGCCTCCGCAGCCACAACCTAGAAATCAAATTGTCATTCTGCAAAATCCAAAAACAAAACTTCTAACATACGCCGTCTATGCTTTAAAAGACGGTGGAAAACCGAAGCTTCAAGGCAAAATTAAAGAAGGCGACGAGATTGAAACAGGATGGATGGGACTCAAGTTTAAAATCCTTAATTTCATTCCATCATCCGAAGTGAAAATTGACTACCGAGACATCGAACCAAATTCTGCTGAAGATTCGCCAAATCTGACATCAGCTATTTTAGCCGAAGTGAGAACTAAAGTGGAAAAAGGTGCAGACGTAGCTCACAGACCCGCTTGGTTTGAACTCGATAGCCCGCATGAAATCCGCGGTGACAAGCTTTCTTATTTTGTGAGCTTCGTGAGGCGCAAATACAATTTAGGATTCAAACTCGAATTGAAAAAATTTAAGCTTGGAATGTATGAAGGATCAAACTTACCACGCAGCTATGAAAGCACGGTAAGCATTGATGGACGTAACAGCACCCAAGTGATTTCCATGAACGAGCCTTTGAAATACAATGGCTACACTTTGTATCAATCGAGTTTTGAACAAAATGAACGTGGCGAGCCTATCGCTAGTATTTTCTCTGTGAATTATGATCCTGGTCGCGCAATCAAATATATCGGAGCGATCTTATTAGTATTCGGGATTGCCTTTATGTTTTACATCAAGCCCCGCTGGACAAGACAGCCAAATCAGAAAAAGAAAAAGCTTTAAATTTTTATGCTAAAACTGATTTGCCTCTGTGTTTTCTCAACCCTGATTCTCCTTAATAATCACTATGCCTTTTGCGCACCCCATATTACTTTTCTCGATGATCGCGTGAAAGATCAAATCGAGAAAAGTGAAACCTACCTCGGAAGATTCCCGGTCCGTGCTTGGTCAAAACATGAGATACGAGCTGAAGGAATCATGCTCAGCAATCACGCCATACTCTTATTGGATCTAGCCCGTCAGCCAATACCCATAGTTCTACAAGACGGTTACACAAAAATCTTATTTCAATACTCGGGACTTATGAGCTTTAGCCAAATGCTGCTCTCCAAGCGACCCGGTTTATTTGAGGCAATCAAAGAGCATTGGCGTGAAAACTATCTCCGAGAAGTATTCACAACGGAACTCGGTATGCGACTTAAAGAGAATCCAACAAGAACAACTTGCGCCGATAAATTCAATCTATCGCTTGAGTAAATCTTTTCTTTTACAAAAAAGGACGCGCGATCGAGCTGGACTGCATTATCCCGTTGATTACTTCTTACCCAAACGACCGATAGTCAAAGACCAGTCGCGAAGTGCCTTGGTGGTGACTTCACCGGCCAACGGCAAAAGATTTTTTAACATGGACCGCCGGTCCATAGATTTCTCCGGCGGTTTTTCCGGCACCGAAGATTTCTGGTCTATTGCCCCAGATGACTCTCCTTGTCTATCCCCTAAACCCTTTCCTGGAGGAGGGTTTGGAGCGAAAGAGGGTTCTTCGGAAACAACTCTTCGTTCGAAATCTCGCGAGATTGAAGCGGGATTTTTAGTTTTTGAGTCTTGCTGTGTCATAAGAATAATGTTTGATCACTAAAAAGTTTTCTTGTCTACAGGTTTGAAATCCTTTAAATATTAAATCGTCACTGAAATCAATAACCTCTAACCAAAAGGCCTGTTGAATGCCTCGAATGAATCCCAGCGGCTTCGCTCGCACGAAAGCTCTCATTGCGACCCTTGTCATGTTATTTTTGGTCGGTGTTGTTTTATACGCCTTCTATGGTCCGCAAAAAAACCAAGGTTACTCCCCTGAACAACCCATTCCATTCAGTCACAAACTGCATGCGGGAAAATACAATATCCCTTGCATGTATTGTCACATCTCAGTGGAAAAATCTCGTCACGCGACAGTGCCAGCAGAAAATATCTGCATGAACTGTCATAGACTTGTGAAAACACAGAGCCCTTACATCAAGTACATTGCTGAACATTACAGTCAGAGCAAACCAATTCCTTGGATCAAGGTTCATGATTTGCCTGAGTTCACCTACTTCAATCATCAAAGACACATTGCCAAAGGTGTCGCATGTCAGACTTGTCACGGCGAAGTTCAAGAGATGAGTCGCATCAAACAAGTTGCGCCTCTTACAATGGGCTGGTGTGTGAATTGTCATAGAAAACCCGAGTATAATGCGCCCATCACTTGCGACACTTGTCACAGGTAGGAGAAAAAGAAATGAGCTTTGATTTGGAAAATACTAAAGATTCAAAACGCAAATACTGGGTGAGTTTAGAACAACTCCAAAACGATCCCGAGTTCATCGCTAATTCTAAAAAAGAATTTGTGTCTTCGCCGATCATCGACGATAGCAAACTCTCTCCGGGAAAAAATTCCGAAAGCCCAATGGCTGAGGGCGCATCCAAGGTTGGCGCTACCGGCATTTTCGACAGAAGAGATTTCATGAAACTCATGGCTGCTTCGACCGCCATGGCTTCGGCGGCTTGTTATCAAAAACCAATGCACAAAATTCTTCCTTATGTGAATCAGCCACCTGAAGTCACATTCGGTATAGCGAACTATTATGCTTCCGTTTGTGGCGAATGCGGGGCTGGTTGCGGAACTCTCGTTAAAACTCGTGAAGGCCGTCCCATCAAGCTTGAAGGAAACCCGGATCATCCCATGAACAAGGGCGGACTCTGCGCTCGTGGGCAATCTAGTCTTTTGAATCTTTATGATCCAGATCGTCTAAGAAGACCCATGATTGGTGCGACTGGGACCACTTGGGAAATCGTGGACAAAGAAGTTTCCGAAAAACTTAAAGCCACCAAACACATTCGCCTGTTGACTGAAACAATTCATAGTCCCAGCACTTTGAAACTCGCAAAGCAGTTTCTCACAAGCTTTGCAAACAGTGGGCATGTTGTTTATGAACCCATCAGTTCAGAAGCCATCATTGAAGGTCAGAACCTCAGCTACGGCGAGAAAATTCTCCCCCGCTTTAGGTTCGACAAAGCTGATGTCATTGTTTCTTTCGATGCTGATTTCCTGGGAACTTGGATTTCTCCCGTGGAATTCACTAAACAGTTTTCAGCAAAAAGAAAACTGAGCAAAGCTAAAAAATCACTTTCAAAACTTTATGCATTCGAATCCATGATGACCTTGACAGGAACAAACGCGGATGTCAGAGAAGCCATCGCTCCAAGCGAAGCTCTCACCATGGTATTGAGTTTGGCATCCGAACTTCACTCACGTGGACTCGCAGTGGATGCAGCGAACAGCGATATTTTAAGTCATTACAAAGCTACTCCTTCCATTAAAACGGCAGCAGCTGACTTGATGAAAGCTCAAGGCCGCTCACTCGTTGTTGCTGGATCTCCTCATGGTCAGACAGAAAATGCATTGGCTATTCAAGTCGCCGTCAACATGATCAACAGCATGTTGAAAAATGATGGCGAAACCGTCGATCATAACGTCAGTCCTTCCAATCAAATGCAAGGCAGTTACAAAGAGTTATCCGGCCTCATTAAAGAAATGAATGATGGCAAGGTAGACACTCTCATTATTTACAAAGCCAATCCTGTTTATACTTTGCCGTTAGAAGCTGGTTTCACAGAAGCACTTAAAAAAGTAAAAACCATTTTGTACATTGGCAATGAGTTGAATGAAACAGCTTTGCTTTCAAATTATGTTTTGCCCGATCATCACAGCTTAGAAGCTTGGAACGATTCTGAACCTCAGAAGAATCTTTTCAGCATTCAACAGCCCACGATTCGCGCACTCTATGACACTCGCCAGTTCCAAGATTCTCTTCTCGTTTGGGGTAAAGCAGTTTCTCCTGCCAAATTCAAATCAGGCGGAGCAGCTGGGGATTTGACCGATTGGCATTCCTATTTGCAGCACAACTGGGAAACTTCAATATTTAAATCGCCCAACAACAAAATAAGTCCACAAGTCAGTTTCATTAATTTCTGGGAAAGCGCACTACGCGATGGCATTTCATTAACCGCAGCAGTTGGTCGAGATAAATCTGGATCAGCACGCAGCTTCCACGGAAGCTTAAAAAACGTGATGATGGCAAACAAAACAAATTCTGGAAAATCGTCTTCAACATTAGAAGCTGTTCTGTACGCTCAAATCGCTACTTATGATGGATCATCGGCTAACAATCCTTGGCTTCAAGAATTACCAGATCCTATCACTCGCGTTTGCTGGGATAACTACGCATCTGTTGCGCCCGCTACCGCGAAAAAACTAGGTTTGATGGATGGCGACATCGTCAAATTTAAAGTTGGAGCACATGAGATTGAAATTCCAGCTCACGTTCAGGCAGGATTAAGTGAAAAAGTTGTTGCCGTAGCTCTTGGCTACGGACGAGAAGCTACTGGCAGTATTGGCAATGGAATCGGAAAAAACTTTTTCCGATTCGCAAAAATGACCGCTAATGGCGGAATGCAATATGCCGGAATGCAAACTGAACTCACCAAAACCGGTGAAAAGTATGTACTCGCTAATCCACAGCAAAATCAAAGTATGGAAGGCCGAGACATCATCAAAGAAGCTTCCTACAAAGATTGGTTGGAAAATCCTTCCGCTGGCAACGAAACTGAAAAAGACAAGTTGACCACACTTTGGACTCCTCACAAATATGAGGGTTACCGTTGGGGTATGGCCATCGACATGAATTCTTGCACAGGTTGCAATGCTTGTGTTGTGAGCTGCCAATCCGAAAACAACATTCCAGTAGTCGGAAAAGACGGAGTGAACCGCGGTCGGATCATGCACTGGATTCGTATCGACAGATATTACACCGGAACTGTGGACGCCCCTCAAGTGGCGTTCCAACCCATGCTTTGTCAGCACTGTGAAAACGCTCCATGCGAAACCGTATGTCCAGTGCTGGCGACAGTTCACGACAGCGAAGGTTTGAATAGCCAGATTTACAATCGCTGCGTCGGAACACGTTACTGCGCCAACAACTGTCCTTACAAAGTCAGACGCTTCAACTGGTTTGAATACAATTACGGCGGACAAACAAAATATCCGTCAGGATTGGCTCAAAATCCAGAAGTCACCGTTCGTTCACGTGGCGTGATGGAAAAATGCAGTTTCTGCATTCAAAGAATTCATGATTCTCGTAACGTCGCAAAAAACTTGGGTCGCCCAATCAAAGACGGCGAAGTGAAAACAGCCTGTCAACAGAGCTGCCCAGCTGACGCCATCACCTTCGGAAATATTAACGATCCCGAAAGTGAAATCTCAAGGATTTCGAAAGACCCTCGCGGATACCACGTGCTTGAAGAACTCAACGTGAGACCCTCAATCACCTATCTGACCAAAATCAGAAACACGGAGACGGTTTGATGGAACCAGTGACTACTACTAATTCAAACTCCAACCTGACAACGGGTACTCTTATTGATAGGGAACCTTTGGTTCTCGGAAATCTGGAACTTAGAGATGTCAACACAGACGTGTCTCGGCCACTTGAAAGCTTTCCAACCAAGAAATGGTACATCGCTTTCTTAATCGCGGTCAGCGCTCTGGGCTTCGGAAGTGTTGCCATCATTTGGTGCGTGCTTGATGGACTCGGAAATGTTGGAATCAACTCTCCCGTTGGTTGGGGCGTTTTCATTATCGATTTCGTTTTTTGGATTGGTATTGGTCACGCAGGGACTTTGATTTCTGCAATTCTGTTTTTGTTTAGACAAAAATGGCGAACCGCCGTCAACAGATCCGCTGAAGCCATGACAATCTTTGCCGTCATGACAGCAGGATTGTTCCCACTCATTCACGTTGGACGCCCATGGCTCGCCTTCTGGCTTTTCCCCTACCCAAATAATCGCGGACCACTTTGGATCAACTTCAGATCACCACTTATTTGGGACGTTTTTGCCGTTTCTACTTACTTAACTATTTCAGCCGTGTTTTGGTACGTTGGACTCATTCCTGATTTGGCTTCGATCAGAGATCGCGCCAAAAACAAAGTACGAAAAATGATTTATGGAACACTCGCAATGGGATGGACCGGGAGCAACAAGCACTGGTCACATTACGAAATCGCCTATTTGGTTTTAGCCGGACTTTCAGCACCGCTCGTTTTGTCCGTTCACACGATCGTCTCTTTCGATTTCGCCGTTTCACTATTGCCAGGTTGGCACACAACAATTTTCCCTCCCTATTTCGTTGCTGGCGCGATCTTCTCCGGTTTTGCAATGGTCGTCACACTCCTGTGTATCGCTCGCGAAACATTCAATCTTCAGAATTACATCACGCTCAATCACTTGGAAAACATGAACAAGGTCATCTTGCTCACGGGTTCACTCGTCGGCTACGCGTACGCGTCTGAATTTTTCATGGCTTGGTATAGCGGAAATCCTTACGAGAGATTTATCTTTATCCAACGAGCACTCGGGCCTTACGCCTGGTCTTATTGGACAATGATTACCTGTAACGTTTTCTGGCCTCAACTTTTTTGGTTTAGAAAAATTCGCCGTAACCTGAAAATCATGTTCATACTTTCAATTTTAGTGAACGTCGGAATGTGGTACGAGCGATTTGTTATTGTTGTCACCTCTTTGAACTCTGACTTTTTGCCATCTTCTTGGAGATATTACCGTCCCACACTCTGGGATTGGGGTGTCACTATAGGAAGCTTTGGCTTGTTCTTCACGCTATTTTTGCTCTTCTGTCGTTTGCTACCTATGATCGCGATGGCAGAAATCAAAGGCGTGATGAAAAACGGTGAACATAACAAAGGAGCACACTGATGAGTGCAGGGATGATTGCCGTCTTTAAAACCGAAGGCGAAATTATTGCGGCGGCGAAAGCGGCTCGCGACAAAAATTATAAAAACTACGATGCCCTCACACCGTACCCTGTTCACGGATTGGATGATGCCATGGGACTCAAGCGTTCTTGGCTTCCCTACGTGACCTTAGTTGCAGGTTTGACTGGCTTGGTTTTTGCGACGGCTCTGGAAATATGGACTTCCGCTTTTGACTGGCCCATCAACGTTGGTGGGAAACCTTTCGTTTCTTTCCCCGCATTTGTTCCAATCATGTTTGAACTCACCGTTCTTTTTGGCGGTTTGGCCACAGTCGGCGCGCTCTTTGCTGTATGCAGACTTCCCAACACTAATGCTAAAATTTTGCACGAACGAATCACCAATGATCGTTTTGTCCTATTTGTTCCATCGACAGAGAAAAATTATAACGAGGGCGAAGTGAAAAGTTTTATGAGTGGTCTTCATCCTGAAGAAATCTCGGTGGTCTCATGAAATCCGCCAAAACGTACCAGCTTCCTTTTTGTCCAGGACCGCGTCAAATTGCGCTACTAAGCTTACTCTTAGTTGGATTCGCAGTAGGTTGCACCAAGTCGACGCCCGAATGGGAAATGACCCCTGACATGTATGAAAGCACTTCCTACAAAGCACAAAAAGAAGATCATCACTCACCTGACGGTGCTGCGGCTCGCGTTCCTCCAGAAGGAACAGTTCCCATAAATTATCAGCCCTATCATTACGATGCGTCTGAAACAGACAAGGCGTGCAAAGAATTGCACAATCCTCTCTTGCGAACCAAAAACGTGGTAGAACGTGGACAAAAGATGTTCAATACCTATTGCATCGTTTGTCATGGACCCAAAGGAAACGGCGAAGGCTATGTTGTACCTCCCTATCCCCGTCCCCCTTCACTCTTAAGTGATAAAGTTAAAACTTGGGCTGATGGTTGCATCTTTAATGTTATCACTCGCGGACAAAATTTGATGCCCAGTTACGGCTCTCAACTCGAGCCCGACGATCGATGGGCCGTCATTCATTACGTGCGCGGTCTTCAAAGAGCTTCCGCGCCCACAGATGCAGATCTTAAAGGGTTAGGACAAAAGAAATGAAAATAAAAAAAGTATTTCAAATTTTCATAATCGTCGGA
>JAYTHU010000114.1:0-1131 GCA_043732305.1 Oligoflexia bacterium | reverse complement strand
AATCCGCAAAGTTTTCTATACGGTGTTCGAGACTGATAAGAAAAATAAATGGCGTGAGGTACTTGCGAAGCGTATCCCAATTAGAATAGGCTCTATGAGTGATTCATTTATGTGGATGGATCAAAAATATAAGGTGACTCAAGAGCTACTTAAAATCCTAAAGCACTACAATTACCCTTACATCATCTTCACGCGATCTGATCTCGTGGCCCACGACGATTATATTAAGCTGTTGGATCCAAAAATTGGAGCTGTGCAGTTCAGTATGTCTTCCGTGAACGACGAACTAATAAAAAAGATTGAACCAGGTGCGCCGTCTGCCAAGCGTCGACTGAAGGCACTTCAAAAGCTGAATGAGCATGGCATATGGACAACCGTTCGAATTAATCCGTTATTCCCAATTCGGCCAGATGGATTCTACACGGACCCGAATTTCAAATGGGAAGGTGAGGTTCCAAAGTTCGACTACAGCTCATTTGAAATGGTAGATGCTCTTGCTGAGCATAAGGTTCCAGCTGTACTGGCGGGCTTTGTTCGACTGAGTTCTTTTGCTGTGAATAACATAGAGCGGGCAGCAGGTGTAAATCTCAGGGATTTCTACCGTAAGGATCAAGTGAATAAGTCTAAGCGTGACTTTCACTTCAGTGACAAAGAGATCCGCTATTACTATGAACAAATCAAGGCACGCTGTCAGTCAAATGCCATGCAGTTTACGACTTGCTATATCGGAAATGGTGAAGACCACTTTTGGAAGGATCAAGATCTTTGGACGAACAAAAAAGACTGTTGCAATGTTAAGGGTAAAGTTGACGCTTTTAAAACAGATGCCCGGCAGGTGTCATTTGACTCACGCTTGAAGCTTACGAATCACAAGGACTCAACACCTAATTCCGAGAGGCTTCACGAGGCCTTGGGGCCAATCAAAGAGATTGTGAAAAATGAGCCAGAATTGAACCTATGAAAAAAGAAAAGACGAAGAGAGTCTACACTGGAATCAACATTCAATATCCTATCTCTCAACTTATCTTAAGTTGAGAATTTTCAATTTACATGATGGAGAAAGCGCGTTTTCGAATCACATTGCGTGATGGATGCAAAAGGTCACCCCTCATTCAGTGTGCAAATTGACGC
>JAYTHU010000113.1:0-31660 GCA_043732305.1 Oligoflexia bacterium | reverse complement strand
AGCAAAGGGAAAGGCAACTTGTCCAGATACTAGCGACGATATTTTTATCGTTCGTTCTTCAATGCGACCGTGGCCTTTTTCAATGGTGTGAGCTATTTGCTGAGGGGGAAAAATCGCTGTTTTGCAGCGATGATTGGATTTCTTGTTTTAGTTTTGGCTGGTTGTCCTTTACCGTGAAGACATACTCAGCCTTGTTGTCTCTGACTATAGTGGTGGCAGTTTCAGTTTGAGTGTGAAGCGCGTCTGCGGTGATTATGGCACCTTGAATTGGTAGATCCTCTATAAGTTGTCTGGCAACAGGAATCTCATTTGTCTTATCTGAAATTTTACGTTGAGCAATAATCTGAGCGTCTTCGTGAGTGACAATCGACAACAGCTGTACGGCTGGTGTTTCGCCATTGCGGCTTCCGCGCAAAGTTTTACCATCAATTGCTAGAGCTATCCCATTGAGAGAGTCATTCGACAAAAGCCACTGTGTTAGCTTTTGATCTGTATCGAGACTATCAAGCCCCATCAGATATCGCCGAACTGTCGAGACACTGGGGCAGACCCAAATTCGAAGCTTGTGAAGTGTCTTTATCGGTATTGTTTTAATCCACGCCCCAATTGCATTGTAGCTCTTTGCTCCCGATAGCACAGCTAGCGTACAAAGAACCATGAGTCCAGATCCTTGATGGCGAAGTCCATACTTTGACCTGGAGTCTTGTAGACCTTTGCAAAATTCGTAGAGACCGGTTTCGCCAAAAATTAAAATCTTATCCGTATTTGCCATAGTTACCTTTCTGGGTATCAATTGTAAGAATAGCGGATGAGTCCACTCGTTGCCTAGAATCTCACGCGCTCTTGGCCGGAGGGGCTTCATAAAAATCAGTTTCTTGTTGCCGTGAAAATGATAGCTGTCTTGGTCCTTTTGAAAACCCTGCGTCTCGCCAACAAGAATCCAGTTCTCGGCACGATAACAAGTTCCACGATTTCGAGTGGCATCAACGAATGTCTCTGCCATCAGGATTGGATGCTTGTATTTCTGCTCCCAATCATTCGAGAGTCTGCGGAGATTTTTACTCAAAACATGGGAGGCTAAATTTTTAATTTGAAACTCTGGCAAAATCAAAAAGCGCCAATTGTTCGAAACGAATTTCAGCCGCGCCATTTTCTGCTCACGACACCAACCAATCCACTTGTCGCGATCGCCAGTCTTAAGTGCTGCACAGGCCCAACTTAAGAGAGCTACCCAAGTCCCTTCATATTCTGCCACGTAATGAATTCTCTCGCCAATAACACCATTGTAGCTCAAATAATGGTGTGCCCTCATGAGTTCAACTAAGCGAGCCTCTTCATTAGTCGATAAAATTGGACGTACAATGACTTTTGAAAAATCTATTTTCACTCATTTAGCATAGAAAATTTCGCAGGATTTGTCCACTATTTTCTTTTCTAGATAAATATCGACGCATTACAAAAAGAATGAATTAGCCGTGCAGTCATATCATCCAACGGCAATAATTTTCTTGAGCGTTTAGATACGGCAAGAAAGCAACCCGAGGCCGATAAAAAACTTTCGCAAATGCGCTCAATCTTGCACGATGCCATTTGCCAAAATTATCTACTCTCTTTATTTCATCTTTCCACTGTTGGCATCGCTCGATCCGAATTAGATTTAAGTCATATCCCCCAATCTGACGAGTCTGTGACTTTATCAAAGATTCGTTTCCGAGGGCAGAAGTGACCAAGCGTCCACGGATCAAAAGCCTTGAGAGCTTTTTTAGAAGCCAGACAGTGCGCTGGTCATCCGTGGGATTTTTATTCACTTTGATTTTTTCAATTCCCTGTATTTGGTACTCATCAAAGGTGGCAACAGAAAAACAAATCATGGTGCAAGCTAAGTCAGTGGCAAGAGCTTTTCGCCCCATGATTTTACAGGAAGATGTCAGGGATGCTCAGTTTCAGATGCAGCGGGCTCTCGAACTAAAAGGCGACGAATCTGCGGTCATCTTGAGTACAGACTTCAAAGTTTTATACCCATTGAATGAATCTGACAAAAATGCTAAATGCACTCAGGTCATGACTTACTGCTGGGTCCATAACGGGTTGAGTCTGCTTTATCCTATTTATTTTGACGATGTCAAAGAGGAGAATCTTTTTGGATATCTCCAACTCACAATCAAGCCGTCTTTGGATATAAATTCAGTTGTAGTTTTTATTTTTCTTTTGATCTCCACATTTTTAGGCTTAGCAATTGGCCTTTCCGCCACACTCAATCGCTCGGCTCGCCAGGTTGGAGCCACACTTTCAGAGTGGGCCAGTCATTTAAAAAATAACCCTCAAGCGCACACGACAACCGTTGAGGCTCCTTTTGCAGAATTGAAACCCATGCAGCTCGCCGTGGATAACTTGCATGTGGAAATTGAAAAGTTACAAACGGAAACCGCTCAAACTGCCAAGGCCGATGCACAGCTATCTCTCTTGAGAGAAATAGGTCATGACCTAAAAACTCCCCATGCCCTTCTTGCAAAATATTTTTATTTGCTTTTGAACACCCTTGAGACAGAAGGCAAAGTTGATTCGAGAGAAGTTCAAAATATTGAGTCCACCCTGAAAAGAATGGGCGAGCTTTTGCGCCAAGTGCGTATCATTCCGTCAGCGGGAACCTTTTCTAAAAATGATCAAAACTCTTGTGATCTTCAATCTGAGACTGAAAATGTTTTACGAGAGCTTAAAAATTTACCGGAGATCGCGGAAAAATTAATAAGCATTGAATTTATCCGAGATTTTACTTCCGCGCCGTTAGCAAATATTTCTAAGCTGGGTTACTACCGCATTTTAGAAAATTTGGTGCGAAACGCTGCCGAAGCGGTGCCCTCTAGCACCGGCCAAATCATTGTCTCGATAAAAGAGAAAAATGGTCAACTAATGCTTACGATTCAAGACAATGGTTCTGGCATTGATTTAAAAATTCAAAAGCAAATTTTTGATTTTGACTTCACCACAAAACCTAGTCGAGGCACGGGCCTTGGTTTGGGGATCGTGAACAAGATTTGCAAAGAGTTTGGCGCTGAAATTTCTTTTACAAGCGAACCTAATATTGGAACTGAATTCTCGGTTTTATTTGAACGTGCAGAGTCTACCAAGGCACTGCCCATATTTGCGGAGGTATCTCATGGTCAATTATGATATTTTGCTTGTTGACGATGAAGCGGAGAATCTTTCGACCACCAAGGATCTTCTGCGCCGCTGGGGCTATAATGTGGACACCGCAGTCTGTGGCAATGACGCTATCGAGTGCGTCAGATCTAGCAGTAAAGAATATGCCGTTATCATTTTAGACTACAAGATGCCGGATAAGAATGGCGCTGAGGTAGCTACAGAGATTCGTACCCTCAACGATGAAGCGGTAATTCTCATGTACTCCGCTTATCCATCTGTGGAGTCAATGCGGGCGACGATTCGCGCTGGCGTTGTCAATTTTATCGAGAAGAATGAAGATCTAAATTATTTCAATTCATCTGTTGCCGATGCTTGCGTCGAATTTGAGAAATATCGAAAGGCCAAGCCGCCGCTCACCGCAGTTGAGGCCACCAAACTCATCGCTTCCATTGGCATGGTGGGATGTTCGGAGGGACTGGCTCGCGTCGTTCAGAAAATTCAAAAATTCCGCTCAAGTGATAAGCCAATTTTAATTTTAGGAGAAACTGGCTCAGGAAAAGAAATGGTGGCTAAAGCGCTTCATGTTGGGCCACCAGATAAATTATTTGTTGTCAACTGCGCGGCCTTTCAAAACAGTAGCCTTGTGGAATCAGAACTTTTTGGTCATGAAAAAGGGGCCTTCACTGGAGCCACGACCCGCAAAGTAGGAATTTTGGAATTAGCACGCGGCGGAACTGTCTATCTCGACGAACTTCATTATCTAGATGGTCCCACGCAAGGAAAATTATTGCGTGCGCTTCGTGAGAAAAAGATTCGGCGGGTTGGTGGCGCTCGTGAGGAATCAGTTGAATTCAGACTGATCGCTTCGAGCTGGCCCGACATTGAAGAGCGCGTGGCCGACGGAAGTTTCTTGCGTGATCTTTACTACAGAATAAAATTTCTAACGGTCAAGATACCGCCGCTTAGAGAGCGCCCCGAGGACCTTGAGCCCTTGGTGGTTCATTTCTGCCAAAAGTATTTTAGAGAAACTGGTGAACGCAAAGAATTTCTTAAGCGAGCTATTAGGTATTTAGAAAAGTACAGTTGGCCTGGCAACGTGGGCGAACTCGACGGTTATGTCTCCGCCGCACTTACAGAGAGCACCCGCAAAGAAATTGATGACAAGATTTTGGAAGAAAACTTTCCGCTGGAGGCCACCGCAACTTCAGAAACCACTATTGAGCAGCTAGAGGGGCGGCAGGAGCGCGAGCGCCGACAACTCATCACCTACACCATCCGTAATTCAAAGTCGGTCCAGCACGCGGCTGAACGCCTTGGAATGAAGGCGTCATCATTGCACACGATGCTTACGCGGATGGGAATGAGACCGAGCTTGGAATAATCGTTGGCAAACAGAGCCTGGGTCGTCTACGATTTCTAAATGGGCGCTCAAGGCATTTCAATTGTAATTCCTGCTTTCAACGAAGAAAAGTTTTTACCGGCTACAATAGAGGCTGCGAAAAAAGCTTGCGCACATTTCGCAAATCAAGTCTCGTTGCCAACGGAGATCGTGGTAGTCAACAACATCTCTACAGACAAGACAGAGAGTTTAGCTTTATCTTTGGGCGCGGTCGTAGAAAATCATCATGTCCGGAATATTTCTTCTGTTCGAAATGCTGGCATTAAAAGAGCCTCCTTCGATTTAATCGTCACCATTGATGCTGATAGCTTCCTGCCAGAAGATGGGCTCGTTAAAGTTTGGGAAACGATGAAGGGGCAGAAGTACGTTGGCGGGGCCTTTGGCGTTAAGCTACTGACGAACAAGCTTAAGGTAAAATTTGGTGCATTTATAATTCAATCCCTTGTCGAAATTTTTTTTGGGATTCAAGGTGCGATGTTTTTCTTTTGGAAAGAGGCCGCACTTGAAGTGGGTGGCTTCCCCGAAGACCGCCTCGTGGCTGAAGATTCAGCATTTGCGATTCTTTTAAAGAACCATGGGCGAAAAATCGGAAAGAAATTTATTATTTTAAAGTCGGTACAAGTAACCACCTTAGATAGAAAAGAAATTGGTTTTAGATCAGCCATTCCTATTATTGGCCAAGTGATCCGGGGTTTTGCGGGAGTGAAACAAACCAAGGAAGATTTGAAATACTGGTACGATCCGAAGCGATGAATCTTAGCGCTCTGGCCTTGGATCAATCTAACAATTGGAAGTATAATATTTCGATCCTGTAAAGGCGAGGTCTGCTTTTAATACTTTCTTTGGCAAATTATCTATTGGGAGGGCTCTATGACATTGAAGCAAGAGAAAAACGAAGGAGAGGATAGTTCGACTATTATTAAGAACAACAATAAAAATGAGATTAACGTTGTTGCCTTTGTCGGGAATGGTGCGATTGAAGGTGGCTGGCAGCCTTTAAGAGCGGCTCTCGATCACTGGCTGAATTCCGATAATTCAGTCTTGCCAAAAGTGACCAGCCTGCGCCGTCAAGACAAAGAGGCCTTTCATCAGCTAGCATTGATGTCATACAAGTTTAAAATTGCTCGTGGACTTTATTTTGTGAACTGGGCCAAACACAAAAAGGGGCAAACTCAATTTGATTCGATTCATACGACTCACCAGAAGGGTTTGTCAAAGTTGGTAGGCAGTTTTCTTGACTTGAGGATTAACATTGCCCAGCTATTTCATACTAGCCAGACCAAAATGAAACTTAGGATAGATCCTGAGATTGCTAAGATTCTCGGATCAAAAGCCCACTACATTACTACGAACTGGGATAACACTCTTTGGCAGGATAGTTCCGTTGAAAATCTCATACATCTTCATGGAAGATGTGAGCATCCCGATAGCATCGTATTTCCGACTGAGTTAATCGTCGAAGACACAGCTTATGATTTTTCAATTTTCACACAGCAGGAACTAGCGGGTCTCAATCAAAACTTTATCAAATCAACTATCTCAATGTTTCGCTCAAATTTTATTGAAGCCCTTATGGATGCTCACTCGCTTGCAAGCACTTGGATTCCGAAAGCCAGGAGGCTGGTGTTGTGGGGCTATTCGCTTGGTGACTATGACGCCGACATCAACGCACTTATTGGAACCTATGCACCGACAGACAAGGAAGGGCTTGAATTGGTCGTTATAAATACTGATTCTTCAGTATTTGACCGTGCCGTCGCACTGACAGGCGTCACCAATGCGTGGTTCTACAATCCGAAGAGCGGGGTGAAATTTAAACTTATCTAACCTCGAACTAGACGACATCAATTTCTACGATGGAAAGAAAAAAACATTTTACTCAATCGCAATCACGTTGGTTTTCTCCAGAGTGCGAAGTATCCGAAACCTCTCTCAAAAATAAAAATCAATCCAGACATCTCCTGATTTTCAACGCAGTCCCGTTTGAAAATCCAGTTCCGCAAATCCTATTTTACATCCTCATTTTTCAAACTCTCTAAAACAAATCAATAGCTTGTGCTGTTCTGGCACGCTTTGCCCTCGGCTTTGCAATTCTAAAAAGTTGTGGGGCAAATTTTTTCCCCACAGAAAAGGGGAAACCGATGAACAAAGAACAGTTAATCAATTTTAGTTCTCAAATTACAAAGAGCCTAGCTCAAGTCGAAGAAGCCATTTCAGTTTTTAAAACTGATCTAGTGGAAGCAACGGAAAAACAAACCAATTTTTTGCAAGACGGAATGGATCACGCTCAAGAGCAGAGTGACCTCGCTGCACGCATTGAGATTCACGAGGGCAATATGGTCCGTCGAGGTCAATTGCAGAATGCTCTAGCACGGATCAATCAAGGCACTTTCGGCGAATGCGTATCTTGTGGGGAATTGATCGACCCAAGACGCTTAGCTGCTCTGCCCAGCGCTGCGTGCTGCGTGAGCTGCAAACAAACCGAGGAAGGTCGGCCAAGCACCAAGTCCGTCAACAATGTCGCATGGATTACGCCAGAGAGACTCTTTAGCCTCTGCATTGGTGCGAGGGCCGCATGAGTTGGACCCATTCGATTTTAATAATGGCGATGAATATTAGTCCACGCAGTCTTCACCTTGAAACTCAGCAGGCTGACCAACAAGAAGTTGCCAGAGAAGCGAGTGAGCCATCAGACAATGTGGTGAGTATTGAAAATATCCTTCCGCTAAGACGAAAGCGAAAAAGATCAGACAAGAACGCAGACATCATTCCATTTCCAAAAGGGGCTAAAAATGAAAAAAATATTTGACCGCATTAAGTCATTGGCCAAACGCATTTACATTTTTTGGCTCAAGTCTGAAATCAACGAGACGGAGCTCGCAAGAATCAAAGAGGAGCAACTTAGATATCGCCTCATGTATTTGAGACATTGATGGAGGGGAAAATGCAAAGTTTTAAAAAAACAAATATTGCGCAAGAAGCTTTGATTAGAGACCGGATCACGAGACTTCCCCATCTGGAGAGGCTCGCCATCTACATGCACTTTTGGGAGAAGGCCAACTATGTTGAAATTGCCCATAGCGCCGGAATCAAAAGAGAAGATGTTGTCTCTTTGATTCACCGAGGACTCGCCAGGCTTCATGTGGGTCTTCGCTCAGTGGAGCTAAAACTCGACGCAATCAACAAATCAAGACTGAATCTTAAAAACGGTTCCATCTTCTAACAAATTTTAATGGACGGTTCTCGGGCGGCAAAAATATTTCATTATTTACGGAGAATTATTTATGCAAAATTTAAAAAAGCAGAAAAAAGAAGACCTCGTTTGGATGGACCCACAGACAGGTGAAACATTTCATGCTGGCGTCGCATTTTTCATTGAAGAGTTCGGCGAGTATAGAATGGTGCTCGATGCTCCTCGCACTGTGCTCTACTTGCGCCCCAAAGAAGCTTGCGCCGATAGGATTGATTACGTCGTCCACGCTCCCATTGACATCAACGGCAAATTCTCTCACCGCGTGGAAGTCGGCTCTGGCTATTCGAGCCAAGAGACCAACAATCAGATTTTCATAAAAATTGGGCGCTATTTGCCACAGCGGTTAGTCTTGGTGACACAAAGCTAAGAATGAAACCATCCACTTTGTGGACGGTGTGCCTGGTTGCAGGCATTTTTGGAATTTTTCTCTTTGCGCCCCACATGGCTTTCGCCGATGACTTTGGCGGCATTGGGGCGGACCCCCTCGCACAGAGGGTGAATGGGCTCACGAGTAAGATCATTGGCACGATCTTACCCGCCATTTCAATTTTGGGATTGGTTTACAGCGCGATTCTGGCGGCCAGCGGAGATCAAAGCTCGAAAGCCAGGATGATTTTAGTTTTGATTGCCTGTGCGGTCGGTCTCTTGGCGCCCGTCGTGATTCACTGGCTTCAAGCCGCCGTGGGTTCGGGGTTTTAGGTGGAGCTATCTCAGTCCACGGTTCACCGTGGCCTAGATGTGCGCATGAAGGTTGGGGGCATGGAAGCCCTCGATCTGATTGCCTCACTCATCTTGGCTGCCGTGATTAATTTCTTTCAGCTTCCGACGGTTCTTGTTCTGGGCGTTCCGTCGGCGGCTCTTCTCGTTCTTTATTTTGGAAAGCGGAACAAACCCGACGGTTTTTTGCTCCACTTGGTTAGGTACTACATCACCCCTGGTCACTTTTCCGCCGCCCTGAAATCACATCACAGTGACCGCATAGGATTTAAAATTTATGAAAAATAAAATCAATTCTCTGGCTGATCGTCTGCCATTTTGGCATTTCGATGACGGACTCATGGTTTATGCCGACGGTTCCCTCGGTGGAGCATTCAAGCTTACGGGTTTTGATGTTGGTTGTCTCCCAGAAGAAGAAATTAATAATTTTAACCGCCAAATCGAAAATCTTTTGATTTCAGCAGAAGAGGGTTTACGGCTCCAACTTTTCTATCGAGTCTCACCAAGCGTTGAGAAATTGCTTTCAGAACATGAGGCAATTTCATCGGCGGCACCAAAAGTCTATCAACCTGTAGCTGAAGCTAGGCTTTCTTTTTTAAGACAGAATGCAGAGAGTAAATCATATTTCATCCCTGAATTTTTTCTGTTTGTGCGAAGCCGTCCATTTTCATATCGAAAAAGAAAACTTTGGGAGGCTCCAAAGCTTTATGAAACCATGAGTGCGGCTGAGTACCAGGCTCATCGTGAAAAGTTCGAACGTGCGCTTAAGCAAATTCAATCCTCCCTTGAAAATACGAAACTTTCGCCTCGGTCACTTACAGAAAAAGAGTGGTTCAATCTCTGTTTTGAATATTTAAATCTTGCCCGCTCTGAAAGCCAAGGGGTGCCCGAAATGCGTGAGAATAAAGATTTGTTCTCACCATCCATGATTGAGCAACTGACTCTGACAGATATTGAGGTTCATCGAGATCATCTGCGGATGGGCGATTATTTTTTCCGTACCATCACGCTCAAAACCCTGCCAGAAGGTAGCACTTACAGCTCCATGGTGGCGGGACTTGCAACGGCGTTGCCATTTCATTTTTGGAGCAGCCAAAATATCCGTATTTTAGATCAGACAAAAGAGCGAGAGCGTCTGGAGCTTAAACGACGTGTGGCCAGTGCTATGGCCTCCGGCTCACAAAATGTTAGTGATCTAGAAAGTGAATCAAAGCTTGCCGACATTGAAAGTCTGCTGCGTGAACTTTTAGAAGGCAGTGAGCGCCTGGTCTCCATGGATTTTGCCGTGATCATTTGGGCCAAGTCTAAAATTGAACTTGAAGAACGCTCCGACGAGGTCTTAAAGGCCTTTCGCTCTATGGGTCAGGCCGAGGGTGTTGTCGAAACTCTCCCATGCTTTGATGTTTTTATCGAAGCTTTGCCTGGGACCTGCACTGGCCTCCGCCAGCATAAAATGAAAAGTAGCAACGCTGCTCATTTGCTCCCGCTCTATGGAAGTTGGGCCGGCAACCAAGAGCCAGTGTGTTTGATTCCGAACCGAGAAAGCAGTCTCTTCTCTTTTGATCCGTTTGCAAAGGAGCTGCCGAACTGGAACGGGCTAATATTTGGCGGATCGGGTTCGGGAAAAAGTTTTACCCTCTGCCAATTGATGCTCATGTTTTATGGCCAAAAAAATACGCCAAGAATTTTTTGGATTGATAATGGTGCGAGTTCAAAACGCCTTCTGGAATGCCTTGATGGCGAGTTCGTTGATTTGAATTTAGAGAGTGGCCTTCGTATCAATGTTTTTGATCTGCCAAATGGTGAGACCACTCCATCACCGGCAAGAATAAAAATGATTTTGGCTGTTCTTGAATTAATTCTCAAGGACACCGATCAAAAGTCTCTGGGGAAACGCGAGAAGGCCATGCTTGAGGAAACGATCTTTGAGGCCTATCACAAAACCATTGGGCGAGTTCCTTATTTGTCTGATCTAAAAAATATTTTAGACCATCACAAAGACATTGAAATGCAAAAGTGTGGACAGATTCTTTTTTCTTGCACCGGCAGCACGGCTTATGGACGACTTTTAGATGGACCCAGCACAATCACACTCACCAAAGATTTAGTGACCATTGAAGTTCAAGGTCTCACCAACCACCCTGAGCTGAAAGACATTCTGCTTTTGCTTTTAACGGCGTTCATTCAAGACGCAGCATCGGCGGACCTAGCAAGACCCTATTTGCTTATTTGTGACGAGGCGGAAAGGTTTTTCAAAAGTGGAGAGTTGGCGAAGCAGTTCATTATCACCTGTTATAGGACCTGGAGAAAATATAACGCCGGAATTTGGTGCATCAGCCAGAACTATCGGGACTTCTTGGCTGATCCCGAGATCCGCGATGCCCTCATGCCCAATTCATCAAGCGTGATTATTTTGCGGCAGAGAAAAATTGATTGGAAGGACTTCCAAGAGATCTTTGATTTTAACGATGCTCAGGTCGAGGCCATCAAGAGTCTTCAAGTGATAAAGGGTGCCTATAGCGAATTGTTTTTTCTGCAAGATGAAAACCAATCTATTTTGAGATTAGTGCCGGAGCCCTTGTCTTACTGGATCTGCACCAGCGACGCTGCCGACAAAGCAAAGATTCAAGAGATGGAGAAAGCACATCCTGAACTGACGAAGATTGAAATTCTAAAAAAATTAGCGTTTGAACCCACAGAAGCAAAGGAAGCTGCATGAATAATTTTGAAACTGAAAAGGCATTTATAAATTTGTCGCGAGAATTAAAGGCCGTCCTGCTAATTTTCAATGCCGATGATGAATTGAAAAGAAAGGCACTAACCCATTTGAATATGCAAAGCCAAGAAATCGACTGGTATAGCATTTCTCAAAATGATTTCGGCGGTGGTCACTCAGGGGCCATCGCCTGGGCGAAGGCAATTTGGTCAGATCAAATTACAGAAGGGGCAGACCCTTTCGAGCGGGCGTTTGCGATGCAACCGAGACTTCAAAATGCCGTTATCGAAGCCCTCAAAAGCAGGTGGGGACTTTTGATTTGAACTCATATTTTAGGTACCTCAACGATGTTATATTTGATCTCAAGTTTTTATATGGTCGGTCCGCCCTTTGCACTTACTGACTTTTATTAGATTTAAGTAATGCCTCATTAGAGAAGGTGATTTCCAATGTTAAAAACTAGTGCCGTAATTTGTCTTTTGACTAGCTTATTGTCATTTGAGTGTCTCGCCTTCGATACTCAAAAAGATAATCTAGCTTCTTGTTTGTTGCAGTTTCAAGTTAATGGGAAGACGACACATCAATGCTCGGGAACATTTATAAGTCCTACGGAATTTTTAACCGCCGCTCACTGTGCCTACTTTGGAGCAGCCTACATTCAAAATGAAGAACTTCAAACCACTGTTAGCTGCCCATTTGAAAAGTTACAACACCGAGTTATGAATGCGATCATTCATCCAAAATTTAATTCGACCTTGATCAAATTTGATCTTGCTGCAATTCCACCAGACTTGTTGGAGGAATTTAAAAAAGGTGAGCAAACCGGCGTTGGCGGCGCGGTGAATACGGACATGGGCTTGCTCAATGTTGATCCCGAAACCCCATTTATCGGGCAAACTCCCACTATCGCGCTGGAGAAGACTGAGTTCAAGCGACTCATCTCAGGCGAATGTGCCATTAGAACCTTTAGGGGTGATTTGATAAAATTTGGAACTGAAGTAAATGTCGATTCGGAAATTTATTTTCGACAGGTGCAAAACATCGGGCCTTCTACAAATGCAAGATTTGGATTGCAGCTTGAGACTTTGCCCTTAGATAAAAATATTAGCTATGGAGATTCCGGCGGAGCGGTTATCTGCAAGGATGCCAAAAATGCGAACCAAGAAGTAATTGTTGCGACAATTTCTGGAATGTTCAGCCCAGCCGTCTCTATTTATCAGAATGCAAAGTTTTTAAAATTTGCGAGGAAATCTGATTCCTTAACGGTTCAAAATTGGATGATTCCGTCTGCATTTAATAGAGAACTGCTTGCTTCGAAAAAGAATTTTCTTGTCCGCTCGATAGAGGTGAAAATTAATTTTAAGTTGAGTACCAACTGCCAGACTGATATTTTGCTAGAAGTTGCGAGATGCAATAACTATCTGGAACAAACGGAAGAGTATCTTAAAAGCGCATCGAGTAAGGAATTATATTTTATAAATAACAAGGTAATAAATTTTGTGTCGGATTCAGAATATAACAGCAATGGACTACAACAAAGAGGAGAGTTTCGTATCAGCTTGTATACGCAAGCAGATCTACCTCGCTGGGCGACGGGTCCGGTTTTCGATATTGAAAAAGTTAAAAGATTTATATCCACACCAATAGGTGATTAATTCAATAGTTTGAATCGTACCAAAAATTTCTCAAATTTAACGGGAGACCACATATAAAAATTTTCCGTTTCGGACGGATACTTGGTTTGACCATTTTTCTTTTAACCCCCATGGCACGCGCAGATCTCTTCGGCGGAGACGTGGCCGTTTTAATTCAAATTCTTGCTGAAAACATCAAGCACTACCAACAGTTTCAAATGATGATTCAGCAGGGAAAAAGCACAGAAGATTATTTGCGGCTTGTGAACTCTGGAATTGAAAACTCCATCGGTCTTTTGAATGCCCTTCCTGTGAGGGATGAGCGAATCATGGCGGAGTTGCAAAATTTCAAATCTGCCATGGATAAAGTTTCAGATCTCTATGGACGAGTTCCAAAAAGCAAGGTGCAAGCGCTCCAACTTCTTAACGATCAAACTGTGGCCGAGAGCATTCGTATGGCCAACTCGTTCAAAGACTACTCGGATCAGCAAGAGCAGAACTCGATTAAGATTTTAGTGCAAAGTCGTGAGGCTTCTCCCAAAGGGGCGGCACGGATGCAGGCCGAGGCCAGCGGACAGATTTTAAATAGTTTGTCGCAGCTTATCCGAGTCAACACGCAAATGCTTAAGCTTCAGAGTGAGCAACTGGCCATGCAGAACAAGCAAGGCAAGGATGAAGTCACAAGCTATCAACGCTTTGACAGCGATCTTGCCAGTGGATTTCAGAATTTCAAACTCGATACGAATCTCGCAAAATTTTAGCCGATGTTTGATAATTTAAATCTGTATGCAAAGAGCCTCAATGGGGAGATGGTCGGTATTTACTGGACCCTTCTCCCTCCTCTGGTGGCTCTTTTGGTTGTCTTTGAATTGCTCAAAAGTTCTGATCAACAGCCGAACATCAACGACCTTTTGAGACGGACGGTCATTTCGATATTGCTTTTGTTGTCGTTCAGCACAGTCATCAATCTGATTGCGATGTTGAGCGACGGTATCACATCCAAAATAGATCAGACTCAGACATTGTGGGACGAAATCAAGCATCTTGGGCCGAACTCCCAAGGTGAAAGCGGCGGAAGTCTTTTTGATTTGCGAGGGCATATCATTTACTTCTTTTCGATCGGTGCTTACTTGATTGCCTATATCGGATTTTTTTCATCCATTGCACTTATGCACTTTGTCTGGGCAATTTTGTATATCTGTGCGCCCCTGATGCTTCTTTGCTACATCCCCAGATCCACCGCTGGAATTGTCGGCAATCTTTATAGAGGACTCATTAGCGTTGCGACTTGGAAAATTTTGTGGACGCTTCTCGGGTCACTTTTGCTCAAGCTTGCTCTCAATCCAGAGGTCACGGGTGCAGATGATTACATTTTATCCATGGTGATGAATTTACTCATTGGTATTTGTATGCTGCTCATCCCAATTTTTACGAAATCACTTTTGGGTGACGGCTTGCAATCAGCGTCTTCTGCTCTTGCGGCGGCACCTGGATTGATGTTTGCGAAAGCTGCGATGGTAGCGACCAAAATGCACGGAGCAAAAATGGCCGGTGGAGCATTGGGGGCCGCTGGATTTTTAGCTAAACCACTAACCAATCCCATTTCAGGAAGGGCCAAAGTTTTTGCCAGCCGAGTGCATCCGCATTTAAAGAATTTCGCAAACAAATATTCTGAAGCCGGTCTTCCCGATTCGGCGAAAGAATTAATAAAAAAAGAAAGGAGAAAGAAATTTGCAACCGAAAGAAACAACAGAAAGTAATGTTTTGAATCAATGGAGTGCGCTCAATCGTCTACTTTTCATTTATAAAGCAGCGGGGGTAGCTCTTGCGGCTGTCTGCGTTTTATTGACGTGTCTCTGCATGATGATGGCAAGTCGCAAACCTATTGTGGCCATGGCCACAGGTGATGATTATTTTTATTTTCAGGGTCATCGAGCAAATGTGGAGTTAAACGAGGCCGGAATCAAAAGATTTATTGAGAAGTATGTGAAGCTTTCTTATCAGTGGAGCGCCCTTGAGCCGGATAAAATTACTCAAGACATTGCACCACTTGTAACTGATGGGTTTAAGGCCAAGGAATTTTCTCTTTTAAAACAGCGCAAAGAAAAGCAGTTTTTAGGTAAAACCATCAAGCAAGACGTTTCAGGACTTTCCGTTCAGGTAACAAAAGACGCGACCGTTGCTATTTTTGATGTGGTTTTGCATGTAGACGGAATTCCGTTGATCGTTCCCACTCAAGTTTCATTTGATTTAGCTCGTGGATCTGCCTCCGAATGGAATCCACTCGGACTTTACGTCAACGGTGAAACTTTCCACGAGGGGAAATAGTATAAGTTTTAAATTCTGGTTGGTCTCTGTTCTTTGCTTACTCATTCAATCTGAGCAGCTCTGGGCAGGAACGGTGCGAACAATCTATATTGATAGTACCACCATGGCTCCGATCAATTTGCGCATGGGTGAATCCACGGTGCTCCGGTTTCCTGAGAAGCCCAAGAAAGTAGTTCTCGGAAATTCAAATTATTATTCCATTGAGTTCATTGACAACGATGTGGCCATTCAACCCCAGGGGGCTGTTGCCACAAACTTGTTTGTATATGGGACAAAGAGTGTCTACGGATTTTTACTCAAGAATACTGGGCAAGGAGCCTATGACGATCTTGTTCAAGTCCGGTGGAAAGAGGCCGCGTCTACAATGGGCTTTGCTTCGTCTCCTTCGTCTGTGATTCACGAGGTTTCCAGGCCCAATTTGATTTTTAAATTGGTGAAGTTGAATGTGGCCGTTTTGAAAATACAGCGTTTCGAGAAGCGAGATTTTTATATCATTGACTTGGGTTTTCAAAATCCAAGCCTGAACGCAGTTTCCCTTGAGGATTTGAAAGTTTCAGCAAGTGGTCAAAAGATCAAGTTTTCGCCGCAGGAGTTTGTTCTCAAAGATAAGACAGTGAGCTCCGGCAAAACTACCTATGGACGCTTGTTTGTGAATTTACCCAAGCAAAAAAGTTTTTCGATGAATTTACGTTTAAAGAAAGTCGAAGTTCAACAAACTGTTGCTGGTAAATTTCTATGATTTCTCGAATCAAAGGATGGTTTAAGAAATTTCTGTTGCGAGAAGAGGGCGGAAAAAATGTTATCAATAAGAAGAACGTGGCTATTTTAACAGTGGCGGCGATGTCGTTGGGGATTGCGGGTTCACTGGTTCCTGCTATTTTTTTTAAAGAAGATGACAGTTCGATCAAGCATAGCGATGCTCCGCTCGTAAAATCGCAAACTCCACCGTCAAAACCTGGGCCAGAATCATCCCCTGGTTTGGGTGGCGTCGGCAGTCACGGACCTCAAAGGCCCACGAAAGGTTCCGGCAGAGGAATAGTGGTTAAGTACAAAGCCAAGCAGGTGATCACCCCTGGAGAAGGTGCGGATCAAATCAGTATAGGGACAAGCTTTATCGGAAAACTCCTCACCGGCATCGACACTAGATCGCCTCAAACGGTGCAAGTGACTCTGCTTTACGGAGGTAGTGATAAAAATGGCAACGGCGCATTTCCACCGGCAACGATTTTGTTTGGCCAAGTGAGTTACCCAGGTCACGACGAACGTGTCTATTTGACCTTTGATCACGGGTTACTTCCCGACGGCCAAGAGATTGTCCTGCAAGCTCGGGGCTTGAGTAGCAAAGATTACGCCCCTGGTATCATAGGTGACTTTCACAACAACACTGGCAGCCAAATGGCCTCGGTTGTGGGGCTCTCAATGGTCAGCGGTATGTCTGAGATCATGGTTGAGAAAGAAGGACTCGGAAACTCTTTTGAATCGACGCCCAAAGCGACGCTAAAAAATGGGGTTTACAACGGGCTTTCTAAAGTCACTGAAATGCAGGCCAATCGCCAGGCCGAAAAACTGGCCCAGATTCCCGACTATGTGACTGTCTCCGAGGGCAGCGACGTGATTATTTCTCTCACTGGAGGTTACCGCAGTGGCAATGGAAAATAATACTGCAAAGAGCGGCGGAAATTCTGGTCAGTTCTTTAAGGGTATTTTTAAGATTTTATGTTGGAGTGGTGGTCTTGCATGGACCGGCTTTAAGCAAATCAAGTTTCGCTCGGAGGAGTTTTTAATTGTTGCAGCGTCCATTTTCTTGGTGATTTTTGCAATTACGTTTGGTGACTATGCCTATTTGAAGTGTCTGCATTTCATTTGGCCCTCGGCATTCACGCCAACGGTCGTTATCTTTTTGAGAAGGTTTGCGCGTGCCTGGCACTTTGTTTTGCTACTAGTTTTGACTTCGTGGGGCGGGCTTATGGCCATGGGTGTGAGGCTGTATTTCCAGCGCCGCCGGTTTCAAAAGGACCTGGACACCGTAGGCTTGCGTAATGCCCAAGGGAAAACGCCAAAGGTAGTCCATGCAATAGCCATAAACGAGAGCAAATCAAAGCTCATTATTAAGTGCAAAGGTATCGGCGTTGATAAATTTGAAGCCAAGCGTGGGGACCTTGAATTCTCTTTTGGTCAAATTGTAGAGGGTGTGACCGCATCGGCAGATCGGCAGACCATTAGCATTCTTTTATGCAAAAAAGAACTTACCAGGATGCTCCATTTTGGCGAAGTTGTGGCACTACTGAAAAAGCCATATTCCTTTGTCGTCGGAGAATCTGTCTTTGGTCTTATCGTTCAAGAACTGCGAGAGCTTCCCCACTTGCTAATTGCAGGTAGCACCGGCGGCGGGAAAAGTTTTTTCTTTCGCCAGTTACTTGTGTGCTTATTAAGAACCTCTCCGCGAATGCAGATGTATTTAATTGACCTCAAGCGCGGCGTTGAGGTGAAAGAATTTAGCCAGCTTCCCAATGTACGAGTGGCAAAAGATGAGATGGAGGCCGTTCAAGTATTAAAGAAGATCCGAGAAGAAATGCACAGGCGTTTTGTTTTCATGGAGCAAAAGGGAATCAAGAGAATTGAACCCTCTGTTCATAAAATGGATTTGATTGTACTCGCGGTTGATGAAGCGTCGGTCTTGTATGGCAAGGTCTCAAGCCAAAGCTCTAAAAAAGAAATAGTAGCTGAAGCCCGAGAGCTGACCGACGAATTGGCAAAACTTGCCAGAGCCGCTGCCATTCATATCATTATGGCGACTCAAAAGGCCGTAAAAGAGTCTCTGGATACTAAGACCCTTGAAAATCTAAATGGTCGAATTGCATTTAAGATGTCCACCCACGCGGGCTCTAACACGGCCCTCGGAAATGTTGATGCTTACGCACTTCCCGATATTAAAGGTCGGGCCATTTGGAATGGTGGGAATAAATTTCTTGAAGTTCAGACGCCGTTTCTTTCAGAGGAGGAACTTGATATAGAATGCAAAGTCTTGGCAGAAAAAATGGCGGGCGATGAAGGTAGATGTTTTGGCCCGATGCTGGACGTTTCAATTGAAAACAAAGAGGCAGATACGAACATCAATACTCTTGTGACTGTCAAAAAAACCGATTGAGTCGAAGGAATCCACGGGTAATTTTGAGCCAGCGGGATATTTCGATCTTGCAACTTATCTTCGAGCATAGAGTGGCAACAAGGGAGCAAATTGGCGAGAACTTTTTTAAAGGTTGCCGTCAACCGACTGTTCACAATCGTCTCGAAATTTTGTACAGAGCTGGTTATCTAACAAAAACTGGAGGACTCCATCAAAACAAGTTGAGAGCAATTTATGGCTTGAATGAAAAGGGGTTGAAAGTGGTCGCCAAAGTTTATCCGCTTCCAGTGACAAACCCTATCTGCAAAAGTGATTCAATTGTTCATGATTTATGTCTTATGGATTTGAGAAAGCGCCTTAAAAAAATAAAAATGGTGGCGGGCTACTTTCCAGAAAATGTTCTACAAGCCTGTGGACAATTTCAGGAGTCGGAAGAATTTAGACCGTTTGTTCTACTAAATTCCGACGCGGCTCTGGTTCTGGACACCAAGATCGGCAAAATCAACGTAGCGTTTGAATTTGAAAGCAGTCCCAAGAGCGTATCGCGATATGTAAGAAAACTTCGGGACTACTATCTATCCTCTAAGATAAACGCGGTTTTTTACGTTTGCACCACAGCCGAAATTGAGTCAGCCATTCGCCAGGCAGAACAGATTGTTGCAGCAAAACTGAATCCTAAAATTTTCATTTGCCAATTTCAAAAAATGAAAAATGAAGATTTTGTTTTGACATTTCTTAACCGCAATAATGGTTGTTTTGAGATGAGTTGACTCGTCCATCGAGGGTCCTATTCAGGTCCTATACGTATAGTACCCAAACGTCAGCTAAGTTATGGAAACTACAGAAACCGGCGAGGCGCTTTTGAGGGGGAGTCAGGGATATAGCGCATTTTGTGTTGGCATCAGTTGATTGACGTATTTGGGCGCGGAAGACGAGATGGGAATGACAGTATGAGGTGAAGTTGAGGGAATAAGCTTTGGGGATCATGGCTTATGAACCGGCTTGGACTAAGGAGAAATAAAAATTTTATTCAAGGAGAATTCTATAAGTAAAAGACAGATGGTATGTGCAAGTTTGGTTTGTATATTAATGAGTGGCTGTGCGACAGCCACAAAGTCCACGTTTCTAGGAATTGGAACCGGAGCAGCACTCGGCGCTGCTAGCGGGGCAATGCTTAACAGTCAAGATCGCGGCCAGGGCGCCATGTACGGCGCGCTCGGCATGGCCGTCATCGGAGGTATCGCGGGTTACTTCACCCATCAGGGTATTGAAGATCGTGATGCCCAAGTCAGACAAGACACCCTTTTCAATTTAGAGAAGTTCGGCGTCACTGGATTTAATTCAAGCCCAGGCTATCAAAATGATTCTGGCTCGGGTGCAAGCCAACGGGGCTCATCAATTTTTAATGATCAATCAAATCGAAAACAAAATAATCAAACAGGAGATAAATAATTTGAAATACCTTTCTGTGATCGCATTTGCCGCGTTGGCCGTCGTCGTGGTCAACAAGTTGGATTCAATGGACAGTCGAGACTCGTCAAGACAGATGTTAATTCAGGACGAGGCTCGCAAGCTCTTACTTGTGCCACATCCAATGATCTTTGCTCTGAGTCCCATCAGGCCATCTGGAGGATTACCTAGATAGTTACGGACAAACTATATACAAAATAAAAACTCCGTCTTCAAAGGCAACTATAGATCTTTACCAATCAAAAAACCAAAATGTAAACGAAGGTTTTGATTGAGACCATTCCCCGATCTAAATCTCTTGGTTATAAACTGATTCGGTTTAATTAATATTATGACTTTTGATTCTGAAGACGTCCGGCGTCTCGTACGAGGCATCTTTTGTTCAGATCAGAATTTTAATTATTTATTGTGCTTTTCTTTAGCCAAGGAAACCAAACTTCAGTAGGCAGATCTTAATCAACTCGCTTTGACATCAATGTCATGATGCCGGTCTCCCAGAAGCTGAGAAAACTTACCAGAAATATCAATGCCCAATTCTTCCGCAAGCAAGGCTCTCACCGCAGCTTCATTCACAGGAGTAAGCCGTTGTTCCTCGGCTTTTTCCCAATGAAAAACTGTACCCGAGGTCAAACCAATCTTATTTGCAAATTTCTCAAGAGAAAGTCCAGATGCTTTTCTTAAAAATTTCACCTCAAGTCCCCTGAGAGGAATACGCTCAATGATCACAGCCATCGCTGCTAAGCGATCTAAAACTTCGGGTGCAAGATCAATCACAGGTCCATGTTTGGAATCCTTCATTGGAACGCTAGTAAAATGAATATAATCTAGCGCTACTAGACCATCGAGATTTTCTTTCCATTTTTTCACTCAACTCTCCTTTTAGAAAACTGTGACAACTAAAACGCCATTATCTTCAACGCAAATTATACTTATCTCATAGCCATCACAGTCAGAGCCATTAACCTTAAATTTCCCATCTGCCTGATCATATATTTTGCCAGTTCGCGCACACTCGCGAATGTCGGAATGAGCGATATTCCTTTCAGCCATTCTTCTACGTGCATGCAAGGTTACCAAATAGGTCCCCTCCTCCAAACTCGAAAGAATGTGTTGGTGTTGATTCAAGTCCCACTCCTTAGAATATGATAACAGAGCTCATTGAATAATTCAATGAATTATTCAATGCCTAATTCTAAGTACATCTCCTTATTTAGACTGGTTCCGCGCCAGCTTCACCAAGCCCAGCTGCCCGCAGTCCAACTCTCTCCTCCTTTGTTGTTGCCTTTCTTCATACAAAAACAATAGCGAAGGGCGGGGAGAGCTGTCTTTAACTCAAAGGTCTAGCTCACTTACAAATGTCCCAGCCGTAGGAATTCGAGTTAGGTGTGGTGAAGTCAATCAAGCCATTCTCAACAGAAATGAAATTGATATTTTGCTGAGAGAGGCGAGAAACACAGAACACAGGTTTTTTCCCCATTGGACCCTTGCCCTTCTCACTGGAATGCGTTCCGGTGAATTGTACAGCCTCAGGTGGACCGACGTTGACCTTGTCACTGGCAAGATCAACATCAGCAAAGCCTGGACTGGTACAATGGCGAAGGACCAACCAAGACTGCAGATGACTACGAAAGACTCACCGAACTTCTCCTGAGCCCGCCAAATCCTCTATCATGCCATAAAAAAGAAAGCTGAAAAGATGGGCGCGATGGAGCGCTTACGGATATTGAGGGAGCAACGGAGGATCTCAGAATTGAGGTCCCTCAGATCGAAGAAATGCTGGATAACGTCTATTCATCGAGGAGAAAGTAGTTGATAGCGCGTGGTAGCAATTGGTAGCGTCGGTGCTGAAAACTGTTGGACTGTTAATGGGTTAGCTCATGGTAGACTGACCCATCCATTCCAAATGCCTCTAGAATAGAAAATGGTTCTTGTCTTTCTGTGGTGGGTAACTCCAAAAAATAAATTAACAACAGGCACTTGGGTATTTCACGGCAAACTTTGCTACCCAGCTCGCGAACCAGATTGGGTTTAGCTTGAAAAGCGAACTTTATCGCTCAAGGAACCACGGAAACTCTCAAAGCCAGTTCAATCTCGAGCGGAATCTTATTTAAAACCATTTGTTTAATGAACATCTTCAAAAGTTTAGAAATTTGGGGAAGGTGAATCGACCACAATTCTTCTTTTTATTATTTACAATTTTCCTTGGTGATCGAGCAAGATCTAACTTAGGGTATGTAGCAAGCGATGTTATCTAAATTTGTGGGTCAATTTATCAACTATGGAATGAGGTAGCTCTATGTCAATGTCCATTTTAGTTTTTGTATCGATTTTCCTCACGTTAAATCCTGTTTCGGCGAAAACACTTGAACCTCTTGATCATTATGTTCATGAAGGCAATACCGACGCACCTATGGGTGGAACTATCGGACACGGATTAATCACGACCAAATCAGGCGCATTTCTATCGATTGGTAGTGATGGGTTTGGTTTCATCAAAAGCCCTTATTTACCGATTGTACGTCGAAGTGTTGACCAAGGTGAAACTTGGACAACTACCTATATAGGAAAGTTTGGAGATACCTTCCTATTGCCGGTTCTGACTGAAGACGGTACAATTTTTTTAACCGGCGATCGCGGCCGTTATAGCAGAAATACGGTTTTATTTCGAAGTGGTGACGACGGGAGAACTTGGACCGAGATAACGGTCCCATTCAAAAAGACCTGCGGCGACGAACGATTTCATACTTTGATCCCCCAAGCAAATCGTCTTCTCTTGTATGGTCTTTGCATTTACCCTCTTCATTCCTCCGAAAAGGCCTATAACTATGATGTTTTGGAGTCATTAGATAATGGAACGAGCTGGCATCTTCTACTTAATCGCTGGACCGTTTCAGAAAACGACTATTCAGGTACGCAAATGGTTGTAAATTCAAAAGGTGAACTCATTAGCACTGATAATCGTGGGAATCTTTTTTTTGCTCCGACGAAGGATCAAAATCAGTGGGAAACCCTTTACACAAGTGCCAATAGGGAGATTGATGCAATAGGATTATCGCTTTTTCTAGATCGGCAGGACACACTTTATCTCGGTTATGAAGGGAAGCTGCAGGTAAGTCACGATAACGGGAAGACATTAAAAACTTTTGACTCGACGAATTTTATTTTACAAACTCCTAAAGAGATTCCGAATCCTGGTTTCGTGGTTCGAAACTTTTTTCAAAGCAAAGAAGGCAAAGTTTACGCCCTTGTAAATTTGTATGGTTCTAAGTCGAAAAATATGGATCGTACGGCTTGGAGCGAAATCTACTACAGCATAGATCATGGAGAAAGCTGGCACCTTAATTATAGCTCTTACGCGAAAGGGCAACGTCCACTTATTCTTGAGTCTATGGCGGAAGATAGAGGCGGTAATCTTTTAGTAACTGGTACTCTCTATATTAAATATGATATTGACTTGGGTAAGCTCCAAATGCAGTGGTTGACTTACAGGTTAATTGAATAAATCCGCAACAGTAGAGCCGCTGCGCGAAGCACTACACATATTCGCCAAAGGCAAATGAAAAACTGGGGAGCCCCTGCGTCTGGCCGCAGGGGCTCAATCTAAACCACTCCATTTGAAGCAAGATCAAATTTAGATTATTTTTCCATTTTTCGAATATCGTTGCATTGCATTCTTCTAGCCTTTCGATGAAGGCACATGCTTTCAACGTGGATTTTTTTAGAATTTTACCTGGTTTCATGCTGATACTTAAAGTGAATAGAAACTGCTGAAGATCCCCGCTTTTTCCTTCCAGTAATGATCCGAAGACGTCCATACTTTTTTCTAAAGTCCTTAGAAATTTCCTCGTAATACCGCTCATTTGCCACTCGAGAAAGTAGAACCTCTACAGCATGAATTTGATTTGCAACCTTCGCCGCATCGGAAATTATTCCATTTGCAACAATACATTTACGTGTCCGCTCAAGCTTATATTTCAGCAATCGGAGAATATAGGCCCAATCCTGATCATCTTTCAGGATCCTCCCGTATTCTTTTATTTTCTTGCCTAGCTTCTTCTTTCTTTCAAGGTTGATCCCAAGGTGTAATTTACGCAGCTCGCTTTGACATTGATATCACGAGGTTGGTTTCCCAGCAGCTGAGAAAATTTGCCTGAAATATCGATTCATTGTTCTTCTGCAAGCAAGGATCTCACTGCGGCCTCATTCACAAGAGTGAGACGTTGTTTAGGGCTTTTTCCCAATGAAAAAACGGTGCCGGGCGTCAAACCAATTTTATTTGCAAATTTCTCAAGAGAAAACCCCGAAGCTTTTCTTTAAAATTTCACTTCAAGTCCCCTAAGTGGAATCCGCTCAATAATCACGGCCATTGCGGCCAGACGATCCAAGACTTCTAGGCTAAGATCAATGACAGGTCCATGCTTGGAATCTTTCATTGGAACGTTAGTGAAATGAATATAATCAAAACTCCATTACCATCAACGCAAATCAAAGTTATATCTTCGCTATCACAATCGTTTCCTGTGATCTCAAATTTACTTCTCGTGGTTTCGCTAATTGTTCTTGTTCGGCCACATGATTGAATATCAGAGTGAGTTATATTTTTTTGAGCCATTCTCTTATGTGCATGGAGAGTCACAAAGAAATCACCCTCATCTAGACTTAATAGAATGTGTTGATGTTTACTCAAACCTCATTCCGTTAAAAACGGAACCACCGTTCATTGAATATTTCAATGAATTACTCAACGAAAGGACGTGTTGATCTAAGATACCACTTTGGTTCCGAGCCAGCTTCACCAAGTCCACCTGCCCGCAGTTGTTTTCTGCAGTTTTCCCAGTTGCAACCGCCAGTGGTTCGTATACTAAGGTGCCACCCCATCCATTGTTTCCCACCTTCAAAAGCGAAAAATCTAAACCTAACACAACTTATACCAACATCATTGACTACGATTAGTATGCCGTTAAACTAAATACAACTTCATGATTTTACAGCCTAGGGGGCAATAATGTTAAAAACCGCACTTATTCTTGTCGCAATCACATCAATTTCAAGCATGAGCTTTGCGGTAAAAGATCTCTCCAAATGCAGGTCCGATGTCGTAAAATTCTGCTCTAACGTTGCAAGTGGCGCAGGAAGAATAGGTACCTGCTTAAATAGTCATAAAGAAAAAGTCACACCAGCGTGTAAAGCCAGCCTTGCTGGAAAGACTGCTCCTTCACCGGTAGTCAAAGAACCGGTGGTTGCGGACCCTTCAGCTGAAGAAGTTATGAAAAACTCCACAACTGTGATTGTCGAAGCTCCGAAAGCTATTTCTAAGGAACAAACGCGCACAACCTCGGAACCTCTCAAGCACGCTGCCGTCCCACCCAAATGGGACGGCTTATATGCCGCATGCGAATCTGAGATCAACAGTTTTTGCTGGGGCGTTAAAAAAGGCGACATTCCCGCAAACGTTGCCTGCTTGAAGAAAAACTCTGAGCACCTTGGTGATGAATGCACCGGAGCAATCAAATAACTTTTCCGAAAAATTAATCCAGAGCTAAATGAACGAACTTCAAATAACGAAGTTCATGGCAAGCATGTGGAAATGGATGGTCAGACCCTTGGCCAGAAACTTTTAGGATTTGCCCACGTCTTCTCACGTTAGACATTGTTTCATTTATTATTTCAAAAAAATCGTCGTAGGAAACATGACTCGAACAAGAGCTTAAGCTCAGACTTCCGCGTGGCCCTACCCGTTTAGCGGCTGCAGAAAAAACCGCAATGTATTTTGCGATGGCCACTTCGCGTGTAGCTTCCGAATGACTCATAGACGGTGGATCAACAATAACGTGGTCCCAGGGATCTCTCGCCTGCTCGAGATATTTAAAAACATCCGCGCAAACACCTTGATGTTTTCCAGCATCGAGTTTATTTAAGCTCCAATTGATTTCTGAAAGGTCGATAGCTCCCTGAGACATATCGACGCTCGCAACTTTTTTCGCGCCGCCGAGTCCAGCATTTACAGAAAACCCACCAGTGTAACTGAAAAGATTCAGGACGCTTTTTCCCGATGAAACCTCTCGAACAAATTCTCGATTGTCCCTCTGATCGAGAAAAAATCCTGTCTTCTGGCCTTTTTCAATATTTACTTTAAATAATGCAGAATTTTCATTAATCATAACTTCGCTTTTGAATGCGCCGCTATCGGGCGACTGAGTCAAAACCTCAATACCCACTTGATCAGTTTTGTCATGACCGCGTCGTTTTTTTTCTACAACACAAGTCACACCGGCTCGAGATAAAAGCCACGAACTGATAAGTGCGCGATCCCAAAATTCACTTGGACCCTGGCCATCAAACTGAACTACGGCGGTCTCACCATAAATATCGCACACGAGTCCTGGTAACCAGTCACCTTCGCCATTGAAAAGACGGTACCCATCGGTTTCAGTTGAACGAACGTTCGAACGCAATTCAAAAGCTTCGTTGAATTTAGTTTCAAAATAACCACGACCCGGAGGATTTTTTTCCAAACTCAAAACTCGTAGCGCAAGAACCCCATGCGGATCATAAATGCCCCAAGCTAAGTCACCTTTAGCATCTGAAAGCTGGCAAAGAGATGCGCGCTCTACTTTTGCAGTAGGAATCAGTGCTTCTTTGTAAAGCCAAGGATGTCCCCTTAGAACCGAACGACGTAAATTCCGCAATAATTTAACTTTTAAAATGGCCATAAAAAAGGGTAATCCTTTTAGGATTACCCTTCAAACTAAATCATAGAGGACTGACTTAGATTTTTTTTTAAACTCTGAAACCAAGTACTTTTGCGTTTGTTTGGCTTTATCTAAGACCGCTGCCATTCGAAAAAATTCGTGAGTGATTCCCCTCTGCTTCATAGTTTGTCAGCCACAGGCATGTTTGTCGCAAAAACTGGGTCTGAAAAAAGTGTTGTTAATAGAACTAGTTTAAAATCAAAGGGAAATTCCTTTGAAAACCGAGAGAATAATGACCTCATCAATCATGCGGCTTAAGTTATTCCAAATAATCTAAATTGATTTTAATGCTGTGCTTTGATGACGTTCCGTTTATGGAATTTCCAGTACGAACTGCGTCATGAAACAGAGAAATGAGTAGGTTGCTGGCGCAGTATATTTTCTACTTTGACAAAAGAGCTTTCAATCAGGAACTTAAGCAGAATCAAAAGTAAAACTCTCCGAAGTAAAACGTTTTCGATAAACCGCTTCAGCCGTTGGAGAGCGACAAATATTACCAAGACAAACAAAGAGAATTTTCATTTAGTCATTGTTCTTGTCAAGAATTAATCCTTAGCGTGAAAAACTATGCTCGTTTCTTTGATCTAGATTTGGATTTAGAAGATGATTCATAAACCTTGCCGACATAGCTGACACAAGCGGATTTAAAAATACGGTTCACAACCATTTGATCAAGTTCAAGTAGTGTAATAAGAGAGACAAGGGTAGCACGAGGAGGAAGAACGGTTCCTTTTTCAATACGTCCATAAAACTGAGCGGAACAATTCACGCCTTTGGCTACTTCATACTGATTGATTTTTTGTTTCTGGCGGCGTTCTTTGATGTAGTGACCAAGCATTTCGGCTAATTCAGGTTCATAGTTCAACATTATTTTAGATCCTTTAGTTTTTGTTTTGGGGACCATCACCTTAATAAATTCGACCTATTTAATCAATCTGTAAAATAGCACCTTCAATGCTTTAGATTGAAGGTTTAGTAGGCAGATCGCCAATAAAGTTTGTTAATAAACCATCTAAGTCAGTAGATTTTTCCAAAATCGTACCCATTTTGAGTCCAAACTTAGCGCTTTTATACATTTGCATCCTGAGATATATCTTGCCTCCTATGAAATTAAATTCTGCTAACGCCATTAAAATTATAAACAAGAAGGGAATACTCCTCGTTTTCCCTATTTTGAATAAATCAGAACCAGAATCGTTATGGTCCGAATTTTTTCCTGGTAAAAAGATGGCTTGGGAATGGAATGAAGATTCCGATGACAGCGTGGCCAACATGTGGCATTTGATGAAACGCCTTTCTGACTGCGGAGACGTTGTTTATACAAAATGGTTTAGAAATCGTGCAACTTTTTTTTCTAAAGAACTCTTCACGGCCGGCCTAAAGCTTATGACAGATGCAAATCCAAAGCGACACCTGTCAACCTCTGAATCACTCCAGATTTATGAAACCCTCGAAATTAACTCGCCACTATCCACCAAAGAAATCAAAGCCGGAACAGATTTGCGTGGTAAGGAAAACGAAACAATTTATAACCGAGCCATGAAAGAACTTTTTTCCCAAATGTTGATAGTCGCTTTCGGCGAAGTCGAGGATGGCGCCTTCCCCTCACTAGCCGTGGGCTCTACGGAAAGTCTTTTCGAAGATATTTGGAAAAAAAGTATGACTCTCTCGAGCAAGAAGGCCGGGATCACGGTAGAAAAATTCATGCCTGAAGGCTCGGTATTTAGGAAATATTTTAGCCAAATTCTTAGTGAAGCTGCTGCCGCGTGAAAATTATTGCTGTTGTTGATACAGCTTGGATGGGACACATTCCCAGCTATCATAAGATGATTTTAAACTCACTGCTTTTGCAAGGACATCAAGTCATTTCGATCAGTCCGAAACCTCAAGAAATCAGCGAATGGATCGATTCAAAAAGCCTGGACTTCAAAAATCGCCTGTCTTTGCGAATCTTCGTTTCAAGCAAGGCCTTGGAACCTGGCGCTTTATGTATGGCAACCACATGGTGGAGAGATGTGCGAAACTCGCTTCGAGAGTTCACTCCTGATCTTGTTTTCCTTCCAGGCATTGAAGTCAATATTGTCTCGCAACGTCTGACAGGACTGATGGTCGATGAAATTTTCCCATTCAAATGGACAGGACTTTACCTCACACCAAAATACTTACGAAAAGGCATTTTTAAGTTCTGGCACAAACGTCTTACTAGAAAAGACAGATTTTTTGATGCCGAAAATTGTGTTGGCATTTCTGTTCTAGATGAAGGAGTCGTGCCGCGACTTCAAAGCATCATGCCCACAAAACATATCCTCGTTATGCCTGACGTCTCTTTTCTAGAAAAAGCCGAAAGCACTGGAGAGCTAGAAGAAAAAATAATTAGAAAAGCAAACGGTAGAAAAATTATTGGGTTGTTTGGAGAGATGTCCAAACGCAAAGGAATTTTGAATTTTTTAGCGACTGCGGAACTTGCAGAAAAAAAGTCGCTGCCATGGTTTTTCATTCTGATAGGCCCACTCAATCATCGAAACAACCGACCCCACGAATTAAACCTGCTGAAATCCGCGATCGCGTCAACTCCCTCCAATGTATTTATGCATTTGGATCGAGTGGCTAATGAAGAAGAGTTCAATCGACTGTTTTCAATCTGCGATGTCATCTTTGCAGTTTATGAGAAGTTTTATCACAGCAGCAATGCTCTCACTAAAGCTGCTTTTTTTAAAATTCCGATCTTAGTCGCGAAGGGATTTTGTATGGCCGAACGCGTGGGAAAATTTAAATTAGGCACATCTGTGCCTGAACAAAACCCGATTAAAGCGGTTCAAGGAATCAAACTTCTTTTATCGCGAGAGAAAAACTCTGCGAAAAATTTAGAAAAATTCTCAAGCCTTCACTCGCTTGAAAGCCTAAATACCTTTTTCAAAAACTTAGTGGATCTCATCTAGTTTTATTGAATCGAGGGTCCGAAATCCATTCCTAACTGTGCGAATAAAAAAGCATAAATATCCGCCTCTTCACTAACTTTTTGAGAAACACTTCTTCCCATCCCATGTCCGCCATCAAAGGTGACTCTTAAAAACACAGGATTTGCATTTTCTCTATTTGAAGATGTTGCAGCTTGAAGTCGAGCTGTCATTTTTTTAGAATGGTACGGGGCCACACGCCCATCATTAGCTCCCGTGTAGAGCAAAACAGCGGGGTAGTTAACTCCATCCTGGACATGGTGATATGGCGAGTAGGCATAGAGCGCCTTAAACTGCTCAGGATTTTTGACTGTTCCAAATTCTGTGACGTTGAAGGAACCGTTCGGGTCATTCTCCACTCGAAGCATATCGTAAAGTCCCACTCCGGAAATCACAGCACCAAAAAGTTCGGGCTTTTGTGTCAAAACTGCACCCATCAATAGTCCGCCGTTGCTTCGACCATGAATAGCTAATTTTTTTGCGCTGGTGTAATCCTGGTTGATAAGATACTCCGCACACGCTATAAAATCATTAAACACATTTTGTTTTTTAGTTAAATTTCCTGACAAATGCCAAGATTCACCGAACTCTCCGCCCCCACGTAGATTAGCCACGGCGTAAACTCCACCATGCTCTAACCAGAGATAATTATCGGCCAAAAATCGCGGAGCAATATTAATTCCATACCCTCCATAGGCCGTGAGCAAAGTTGGATTTTGCCCATCTTTTTTAAGACCTTTTTTAAAAATAATCGTGAGCGGGATTTTAGTACCGTCCTTTGACTTCGCAAATTCTCTTTTGACTTCCATACCTGAAAGATCAATAGGGCTTTTCATTTCCAAACTAGTTTTTGTTGGAATCCAAGTTTTGGCGCCCCCGTCAAAAGAATACCAGGCCTCAGGTTGGGTGAAACTCTCATTCGCGAAATTGACAATATCGCCAGTCGTAGGAGTTATATCGCTAGAAGATGAAATGATTGGCGCTTGAATTAGGCCAAGTCTTTTTCCGCCAATATCATAAACATAAACATTTGAAGGGCCGCCTTCTTGAAAGTTCACAAAAAGTTTAGTCGCTGTTGGAACAAAACTACTTAATATTCCTGGTCCCTGACCGACAATCGTTTTAGCTAAGCGAAGATCAGGATGACTAAGAGAAAGTTTTAAAATTTTTCCGCGCGGTGCATTTTTCTTCGATAACAAAAATATATCCATAGCTGAAGGTTCTGAAAAACCAAAAGCCGCCTCAGTGATTTTGTCTTCAAATCGAGTGATCTGAAACCAGTTCGGACCTTCGGTGGAAGTATCTAAAAAATAGTGAGCAAACTCACCGCCGTCTCCATTGGCAACTGTCGCTAAAATGTATTTGCCATCATTAGAGGTAGAAAGCGCTGTTTCGGCAATTCGAGGAAAATTTTTTCCGATACTATAAACATCCGAAGTCACCGGAGTTCCAATTTTATGGTAATAAATTTGCTGATAAAACCAGGAGTCTTCGATTGAACCCTCGTTTGAAGCAGGATACCGAGTGTAGTAAATTCCCGAGCCCTCTTTGTTCCAGGTCGCACTGCCACCACCGGTAGGAAATGCAATGTTCGCAATTTGCTCTGGCAAGGCCTTACCCGTTTTCACATCATAAAAATGCAGGATGCCGATTTCACTTCCACCCTCAGAAAGTGAAATGGCAACTAAACTCCCGTCAATCGATGCAGAATAAAAATCAATCGCGGTGGTACCTTTTTTATTAAGCTCATTGGGATCTAGAATTATTTTTTCATTTAAAGGACTCGCGCCCGTGGATCCCAGCGAGGTAAAACTCACCAGCATCGCTTGATTTTTCGGAGGGCTGAGCTTGAGAGCGAAATAAGTTCCTTTTTTGAAACTTAAATTCCAATACCGAGGTGAATTAAATCTATTCCATTTTTCCAACTGCGCTTTAATGGGGGCGAGAACTTTTCGACTATCCAGATATTCTCGTGTGCGTTTATTCTGAGCAATCGTCCAATCTTTTACTTCGCCATTTTCTGAATCTTCTAACCAGCGATAACTATCAGTGACCTTCACAGTTTTATATTGATCGACGACCAATCGTTTTGGAGTCATCAGAGCTGAAACTGATGGCACCTGAGCACGAGCCTGAAGAGAGATTGCAACGCTTAGAATTGCA
>JAYTHU010000112.1:0-1134 GCA_043732305.1 Oligoflexia bacterium | reverse complement strand
AAGTCGCATCCGAAGCCTCTGGGTGATGAATTTTTCCACCGAGATTTGCCGTATAGGCAAGAGTCGCAACAGCCACGAGACAAGCCAAGACGATAGCTTTGGCACCAAAGTTTCGAAAAATGGCTTTCTTAAAGAATAACAAAACGGCCAAGGACATTCCTCCCACGATCAGCGTAAGGACAAGGGCCAGATCTGCAGCCTCTTCGTGAGCATTTATGAGCATTTCTGAAATGCCCGGCAAGTGCTCAACGACCTTCTCAGCTGGCTCACCTGTTAAGTAAACCGGGATCACACTCGCTGCAGTCGCCACGAGTACGATCAAAGAAAAACGCAGCAGATTTTCGTTGTCGTGCAAAATGCTATAGATGAGGAAGAGCATGACAATCGGGATAGTCATCAGTGGCGTGTGGTTTATGATCAGATGAATATGTGCAAAGTTGATGGAGTCCTCCTGAGAATAGATTCAGGACCTCACGGACTCTACGGCTAACACGACAAAAATCCAACATGTCTTGTTCTGGAGTAGAACCTTGCGCCATAGATATTTTAGCCTCCCTTGCCCTGTCGACATTTAAATCAGATTTATTTGAGACAAAAACAGCACGCACTCAGACAAGTTGTCATCATTCATTTATGAATGCGTTTGGGGGTGGCCCAACATCAAAATGAGAAAAAAGTTTTTGGCTCTAGAGTTGCACATGATCAATGCGTACTGCGCAACCATTCGTAAACGGGAGTCAGAATGCTTCACCGAGTTAAAACTATCGCCGTGGGAATCGAGCCATTTGGCGAACCCAGTAATCATTTTGTCAACACTCTGCAGATAATGTCTTGGTTCAATGCTGATAATGTTAAGACCTTCTTTATTGGAGTTCTTAATCCTGAAGACACCGGCTGGCCAAGAGAGTTTAATGATGAGGATGAGTGGCTGTCTGAAATTCAAAATCAAGCTTGTTCCCAAATCCGGTCCGTCTTAGACAAAGCCAAATTCGTCGGAACCTTTGAAGTCAAAATTCTAATCCAAAAGACCAGCTCGAAAACAGCTACGGTCGAGACATTTGCAAATTTCGTTGAAGAGAATGAAGTGGACCTCGTTATTGTTCATTCTCATACGAAATCAATTTTGAAGTCCGC
>JAYTHU010000111.1:0-1137 GCA_043732305.1 Oligoflexia bacterium | reverse complement strand
TTTGCGTATATAATCCAAATACCTAATTGCACCTCCTGATCGTCTTTTCAGTCACTGAAACTGTCCCGTCTTTCCGGTGATACTATATGTCAAAACAGGACTGATCGAGATTACTGAGGGCTTGCTAGAACTGTGGATCTCGTACATTTGACATTTGAACAGTCTGATCTTTGGATAAGCTTTAGGAATCCCTCGCGGAAGCTTGTGATGTTTGCACTGAGAGCTAGGTTGGCTGTATTTAAAGTGAAATTAATTTTAAGACCCAGCCGAGCGAAAAATCGTAAAAAAAATGAAAAATCTCACGAAAGCCTATATCACTTACTAGCTAGCCACCTAGATCATTCTGCTTCCGCTGCTGAGTTCTGTCCACTTGTGCTTTCCTCGATAATTTTGGATAAGTTTTGGCTTCAGAATTCGATTGCGAAGTTTGCAAACACTCAGCTGACCGATTTTCTTTTTTGCAACGATGCCAGCTTGTCGCGATCACGTAGCTTATCATGTTAAACATTGCCCGAGGTGCAAGGTTTGCATACTTTGCCCTCCAGCGGAAAATTGCAAATCTAGGAAGTCCCACCGTGATCTTACACTTAATCCAATCTTGCCGAAAGCACCCAAAACAAACAGATTTGAGGGACAGATGGTACCGACGCCTGTTGATTCCACAATTCCGTTCTCCGATCAAACTCGGAGTCGACTTACAGCCAAGCAAGCATGCTGTTACCCGCATATCTAAAGAAGCCATACAAGGGGCGATTCATTACATCCAACAGATTTGTCAAGTCGTGCCAGGATTTGAGAGGAAGGCGACAGCTTTTGACCATTTCTTTCCAAGCGTGACAGCTTTTAATAGAGGCGGACACACAAAACGATTCTTGTTTGAGGGATACAAAAGTTCAGTTGGAGATGAACAGGAAAGTCTTGGAGTTCCTACTTTTGAAAAACTTGTCGATTTGCTTACCGTCAAAGGAAAGTCTGAACAAGGCCTCTCTACGTACTTTGTCGCATTCATGAATACTAAGAAGATTGCAAAGGCCATAATTGAGTATATGGAGACCCTGTTTTCTGATTCGACAAAGGGTTTGCTAGAAGAATTGGAGCGGCACTTTCGATTCTTTACGTACGAATACTCGCACAAAC
>JAYTHU010000110.1:0-1138 GCA_043732305.1 Oligoflexia bacterium | reverse complement strand
AATGATCACCTCTTGGGAATCGGTAGTACCGGCCCTCCCCAACCCCCATGACATGGATGGACACGGAACTAGTAAAGATGATGTTTTGACCTTATTTTCTGACGTACGCGCAAAGCTTGATTTCTTGAATCAAAAGGATGTGGATCGATTCACTTGGTTGGTACAAAGCCCGATCTTAACTAGTTATTTTAACTCCCTGGGTCAAATTCTTCCCGTCACGGTGAATCCCGCCACATTTCAAGTTCCCTCAAACTTATTTAACGTTTTATCTCCTCTGTTCAATATAAATAAACTTCTTACAGAAATGATGCCGCCAGTGGCATTGTCAAGTCGGCAGATTCGCGATGCTCAAAGCAAAGTTGCAACTCTAGAATCGAGTGTCACTGCTGCAAAAACTATCGAAGCCAGCGTTAAAGAACTAGAGAGAGTCGTTATTATATCAAGCGAAATTATCGAGGAAAAGAAAAAATCTGCGACGTCCAGTGAAGAGAATGTCAATGAAATAGTCAAACAGGTCGAACTGGTTGAAGCAGAAATTTCATCTATTGGGACCAAAATAGAAGAAATTGAAGCAGAGGCTGATAAAACAAACGACAAGTTCAAGGTTTTGAATGAAGATATGAGCAAGGCCACGCTACAAAAAGATGCACTATTTGAAGAATTTGAATCTAGACGAGGCAGCATCGAAGAATTATTGGGAAGCGCCAGCAAGGTAGCGCTCGCAAGTTCCTTTAAATTGGCAAGAGAGAGAACGAGACTTCCCCAAATACTCTGGGCAGCCATCTTTATAGTGGCTCTTTCTTCAGCCGGTCTGATGAGTTACCATTTTGCGATTCATGCGCTTGACCAGAAAACGGTTTGGACAGTTACTGAAATTTATACCAAAGTTGGGTACTTAACTCCATTTTTCATTCTCGCCTATTTCGCAGCCCGCCAATATGGAATGATGTCGAGGATTTCAATCGATTATGGATTTAAGGAATCCACGGCATTGGCTTATGACGGTTACAGGAAAGATGTGGCATCTGATAAAGATCTGCTGCTTCTTTTGCAAGTGAACGCCATATCTCACTTCGGAGAGAATCCCATGCATGTGCTTATCGCCAAAAGGGTCAGCAGTGAACCCGACCAGGGTTTA
>JAYTHU010000109.1:0-1144 GCA_043732305.1 Oligoflexia bacterium | reverse complement strand
CCATTCCCACACAAAATGAAATACAAAAGACAGCAGTCCGATTAAGATGATAAATTTTAAAAATAAATGTCTGATCATTTATTACCTAACGTTGGGTTTTTTCTCAAAGTTCGAATAAGAATGAAGCTTCATCCTTAATTTCGTAAATGACAGAAGTACGGCTGGACAACTCTGTCAACCTTCGCGACAAAGATTCGATAAATTAAAATTTCGAGCCAGACAGATTGTGTGTCCTCAATCTTAACGCTTGCAACGCCTTATCAAGAGCAATTTCTATAAACTTTGATTCTTACTAAAAATGCTTCGTCAGTTGAATCCCCGACTGATTATTCGCCCTGCTAGGCAGGATCGCAGCAATTTCGATATCTGATCTATGGTGAAGGTATGGGATTAACGTTCCAAGCACCACACCCACCGCACCGCCGACCAAAACATCAGAGGGATAGTGCTCACCGGCTGCAACAAGTTCAATACCAATTAATGTTCCTATGGCTCCAGTGATCACCCAAGGCCACGGATTTGAACCATGACGGTATCCATAGGTCATAGAAGCTGCAGAAAGGGCTGCCACCGTGGTGGCCGTGTGACCAGAAAAAAAAGACAAAAAGTCTCCTCCCCCTTGATCAGACAGTTGCTCTGATAAACTCATTTGATAATGCTGAGGAAAAGGCCGTTGAGTCGCAATTTTCGCTGCTGTAGTGAGAGCTTGAGTGACTGAAAGCACTTCCAAATAAACTATAATATCTTCTTTGAAAGCGTTATTGTAGCCAAGGTCGAAATAATCCAGAGTGGGCGGTGCTAATACAGCTGCTGCCACTAAAATATTCGCAAAAATACCACTGGATTTGTTTCGATTAAAAAGCGTCGGACGATCAAAACTGTTCACTTCTGCAGGATCGCAAGGGCAGCGCCGCTTCACAAGTGAATCAAGATTTAAATAGCCATAAATGATCCCAATGCTAGAACCTAAAATAATTGTAGCATCTGCCCATGGATTGATTTGATATACCGAGTTCGATGCTGACTTCAGGTCTGGCGAAACAAATTCAGTTTGGCAATAGGCGAACGAAGAAACTACCAAACAAAAAATTATTGTAAAGATTTTCATTTCTCTTTCTTTCCTTATTAATTCAAAGCGCTAAGA
>JAYTHU010000108.1:0-1146 GCA_043732305.1 Oligoflexia bacterium | reverse complement strand
TCATAAACTGAGATAATTTCTTTCTTGTCTCGTGCTCAGTTCGAGCCACCCGGCTTCGCACCACAAAATCGATCTTTAAATCAAGAGCGGAACCAAGGTAAGCATTAATGTCAGATTCTCTATCACTGACGGCAATGAGCTTTGTTCTCACACTCTCTGAGCCCTGTACGCTCTTAGCTAAATTTAAAACCCAACGGCAACTTTCCTTTTCCAAGTAAGGCAAACTTCCAGGAAACACCTTTTTAGCTCCTACTTCTTTTGGCTTTCGGGCATAGATCTGCTGATCCAAAATTCCCAAAGGTAACTTCTTTGGTGTCACCGCTAAAATATTATGACAATGAAGTCCCTGTGACTCTGCTTGACGGCCATTTAGTTTTTTTCCAATTCGACCAAGTCCTCTTATTGCAGGGTGATTCTCAAAATTAAAAACCGTCGTATCAGAGATCAGTAAAACAACAGGATGTTGATTTATTCGTTCCATTGTTTTTTGCTGATGATGAGACCAAAGACTTTCTACTTCGAGCTTTTCCTGATCCATGAGGCGATAAGCCGCTTTCATTTTACTCGGCACCCCGGCGCTCGAGGCATAAAGACTGGCTGGCGGGTGCAGAGAAAGATCACTTAACACTGTCAAAAATCGTTTGGTTAATCTCGGGTCGCCTAGATCTAGATCTGAAAATTCCTTTTGCCACGACAGGTAGATATCTTCTTCCATGGTCATCACCTCCTGAGACCATTATCACCTAGCAAATTTGAAACCAAACTTGTGGGTAATAGTCAGCCGTAGCGGGTGTATAAAATGGATTTACGAACTTTTTCAAACATTGAACTAATGAATAGATTTGGCAACTAATGAAGGAAGTTCTTATGAAAAAAGTTATTTTAGTATTGATCGCGGCTTTAAGTCTTCAAGCTAAAGCCATTTAATTTGAAAACCCTCACACCGAACCGTTAACTATGCGATTTACAACCCCAAAGGGTTCTTACTTGCCTGAGGTGAGGATCACCAGTGTCGAAGTGGCTAAGTTAGACCAGTACTCCCTGGCATTCAGCCCAACTTGCCCCGTCACGATTACGTTTGATCGCGACACAGGAGTAATTTCAAAGGCAAAACTTGAATGTGATCCTTTAGCTTTATTGGATCTG
>JAYTHU010000107.1:0-1148 GCA_043732305.1 Oligoflexia bacterium | reverse complement strand
CAAAAACAATTGAAAAAAGACCTTGTTTTAGATTTGCTCAAGGCAAATGCTCTACCTCAGGCTGTCGTTTCAGTCATGCTGCTGTGCCTGAAAAGCCTGAAAAAAAACGTGAAGAGCATAAACAAAACCGACCTGCCAAGACTTGCTACAAATGCGGAGCGGACCACCAAACTCACCTGTGCACCTGGAAAGGCAAGTGTACTTTTTGTCAAATAGACGGACACAAAGAGATATGTTGCAAAAAGAAAAAAACAGGTGTGCCTAGAGTGCTACTCACCGTTGCTGGTGAAGATGGAGTCCCTATGCACGCTAACATGGTCCGGGTGAAGCAGGGTTCAAACCTGCCATCAGTGCAACAGAGCACTGAACTTTCACCATATGCTAAAGAAGATGAAAAAGTATTGGAAAAATTCTATGCTGACACTGGCGCCACGAACTCTCTACATCCTAACATTCGTGCTGCTGCGAATTTCTACCGCCTTGGCCTCAAAATCGGCACTGCCGCTGATGGAAAAGGTATGGTCTCAGATGGTGTTGGAAAAATGCTGCTCTACACGCCAACGGGTGACCTGATGCCTGGCTTTGACAAAGTCATTTTCGCGAAGAAAGCCTCTGAAAAACTGGCTTCTGTTGGTGATTTATGCGACGCTGGGTTTGTATGTGTTTTTGACAAAAAAGGAATGAAAACATACAAAGAAAATCAAATTACAATTGAAGGAAAAACATTTACTTCCGATGAAAGAGATAAGAAAAACCGTCTTTATCCTCTCTCGCTCTACCGCAAACCAAGAGAAAAAGACAAATCATCTATTACCGCTTCTCTTTCGATTTTAAACTCTAAGGAGTTTCTTCCCACGCTTTCGCTTCCTATTTCTAAGGTAGAAAAAATTCAGGACTTACCGAATATTGTCCTCGATGGCGCTTCACTGCCCTCAACTTTGCTGGCGCGCACCTACATCAAGGATGGCCTCTCTGTACTCGATCTTATGCCAAATTTGGCGATGTGGGTGTGAAATATATCAAGCGTGCTATGCCTTCTCTCAAAGTTCCTGCTCACTATCGCTGTGAATTTTGTATCGAAGGAAAGATACATAAATTTGGGCACAAGGCGTGCCCCCCTGGATCGCGTACGGAGTACTTACCTGGTG
>JAYTHU010000106.1:0-1148 GCA_043732305.1 Oligoflexia bacterium | reverse complement strand
AGTTGAAAGAAACGTCGAGTGGCTGAAGGATGGGCGTCAGACCCTTGGGGACTTGGATGAGTTGGATACGCCCTTGGAAGATGCTTCTTTTACTTTTGGGGTCCAATACGGGCCTCCTCTCATTTTCGCCCAAAAAGTGATGTTCGGGAGTCCGACGAAAAAAAAGTGATAAGCCGAAGGTCGAGACTCTCTCCTTTACGTGCATCAAAACAGGTTGGATCAGGCCATTTAGGACATAAGTTGATCGAGTTGGACGTATAGACTTCTTGTAGACTCCCGTTTTTGACCTTTTCCGAGTCTGTGTTTTGGACCAAATCGGTATACATATGGAAAGAAGGGAATCCGATTTGGGATGAGATCCAAGTTTTTGGACTTAGATGAAACAGCCTCGTTACTTTCTTTCTGGAAGCAATAGATCATATATGCAACACATGATACAGAGAATCAGCTGCCAACTTAAAATACTCAACCTATGAAAATAGGGTGGATAAGTAGAAGAGCAATCATCGTCGATTCAGTCTTCGAACCACTGATCCAACAAGCAGAGAAAATAACAATAAAGTTGAGGCAATGTGTCTTCGGGCGAAGCGTCGTGGTCATCGATGACTGATTTCCCTTCGACTCGACGCGAAAATGTTTTTTGGGGGTCTCATCTTTGGCACAAACCTGGGTTCGATTCATGGGAAAAGCCTACGCAAAGTTTGAAGGATCGTGGGACCTAATTGGGCAAGGTGGGTTCCCAGAAGACGCTCTTTCTGATCTAACTGGACTATCCCATTCTTACTATGAACTCCTTAGAAGAAAAAGAATTCATCCGAAAGGACAATATAGTTTCCGTGACACTGTCCAGTGTCCATCAAGATCGAGCTTGGGAATTTCTGAAACGGCATTCTGCCGAAAAAAATCTCATCGTGGCGTGCTCGTTTCAGAAACTGGTGAAGACTATGGGAATCGTGGACGCGCACGCGTATTCCGTATTTGAAATGGACCTGAAGTTCCTTTGTTCGTGGGAGGTTTGTCTGATTTTGATACGGATAATCGAATTTTTCCGCGTGGATAAGTGTGAATGTCGCGAGGTAGCCAATTGCTTTTATTCAGATCGTCCGCCAAAGAAGTCGTAACTATTTTGTTGAAAGTATTTATGGTGG
>JAYTHU010000105.1:0-13071 GCA_043732305.1 Oligoflexia bacterium | reverse complement strand
TACCTCAAATCTGACGTAGTTATAACTCAAATTTGACGCCACGAGTAGGTGTGATCTTTTCACGGTGTGTGTAAACTGTGAACACCTGCTATTTCTTTTTGAATGGAGTGCTTGTGCTAGGTCGGCCGCTATTGCCGTAGTTTCCACTATTGCCGGTGGTGCCCGTGTTGCCTGAAGGCGGACGGTTGTCGCCTTGGCCGCGCCCTTGATTTCTATCCATGCGCTGTTGAGTATTGTTTTGGTGGGGCGCCTGAGAGGTGCGGGAGCCAACATTGCCGTTCACAGGCCCTGCGAATTTTTGGCCGGTGCCACCTTTGTGGTTGGATCCAGTGCCAGTAGCAGAAGTAAATCTTTTTGTAGGCCCATAAAATCTTTGAAATCGATTTCCACGAGACAAAACACTCTGTTGAGTAGTTCTGCAATCGTCATGAATCCAATTTTTATCCGCGCAAGAAACACAGAGCCATTTCGATTTTAGATTTCGATTTGTGTGTTCATAATATTCGACGTCTTCAGAAGTTTTATTGCACTGAGAACAAAATGTGTTCATGTGATGTTCGTGCATGCCTTTTTGGTCGGCACCTTTTTCTTCGATCTCGTCTCGGCGAATAGATTCTTTGGATATGACCCCTGCTTTGAGAAGGGCGTCTTTAATTGATTGGCTCATAAATCTCATTCTGAGTATTTTTACTTCCCGGGTCAAGGGGCTTCTGATACTAGTTAGCGCTATGAAATTTAAATTTGAGCTTTATAAAGAAGATAGCGGCTCCAAAGCGCGCGCGGGGGAATTCTTTACCCCTCATGGATCTGTGAAAACCCCGGTTTTCATGGCTGTAGGAACTTTGGCTACGGTGAAAAGTCTAAGCGCTGAGGATTTAAAGGCCACCTCTTCTCAAATAGTTTTGGGAAACACCTACCATTTATTGTTGCGACCTGGACCTGAGGTTTTTCAAAAATTTGGAGGCATTCATAACTTTATGAAATGGGACCGTCCCGTTTTGACAGACTCCGGTGGCTTCCAAATTTTCTCTCTGCCAAAAGAAAGAAAGATGACGGAAGAGGGCGCCGTATTTCAAAGTTATGTCGATGGTGGTTTTCATGAACTTTCCCCTGAAAAAAGCATGGCCATGCAAAATGACATTGGCAGCGATATTATGATGGTGCTGGACCAATGCATAGCTTCGACGGCAGATCTATCAGCCACTCGTGCGGCAATGGAACTCACGCACCGGTGGGCACTACGTTCACTGAATGCTCATGGAAAAATTACTGCGAAAAATTCCGATAGCGGACGCCCTTATCAAGCGGCTTTTGCAATTGTTCAAGGTGGCGTGTTTCACGATTTGCGTCGAGAAAGTGCGGCCGCTCTCACGCAGCATGATTTCGATGGCTTTGCTATCGGTGGTTTAGCTGTAGGTGAATCAAAATCTGAACGCGAAGATATGACTGAACTTGTTGCAGGTTTGCTCCCCCGCGCGAAACCTCGCTATTTGATGGGCGTAGGAACGCCCGCGGATTTGCTTGAGGCTGTTCGGCGTGGCGTAGATATGTTTGATTGCATTATTCCTACGAAAATGTCGCAGCAGGGAAATGTTTATACTTCACGCGGTTTAGTTAAATTGCCACAAGCGCAGTATAAATTTTCTGAAGATCCCATCGATGCTGATTGCGATTGCTCCGTTTGTAAAACTCATGCGCGAGGATATCTTCATCACTTGAGCAAATGTCGCGAAGCTTTAGGTTGGACCCTCTTGTCTATACATAACGTGCATTTTTATAATCGATTGATGGAGCAAGCCCGCCTTGCCATCATGGAAAATCGTTACACCCAATTTTACCAATCAAAAATTGCAGCCTGGGCGGAAGGCGAAAGCGAAGTCGTGTCCGGCCGCGAAGAAGCCGAATTTCCACGAGTGCGAAAATCGCACAAGGGTAGACTCGCCGAAAAAATTTAAAATTCTGAATGTGAATGGAACAAATACATTGCGAAAATCAGACTCTATTTTTCTCGCTGGCAAAAATTTTCGCCAGTAATTCCAAAAAATCTCTCATTGTCTTGTGATCGAGTTTCCCTTGATCCGCAAAAGCAGTGGTTGCTAATTCTGCCTCACGGGCCACGCGGGTGATTTCGGGCATTTCGTAGGTCGTGCCAGAGCCTGCAAGTTTATGGAACAATTCAAGCAGGCGATCGAAGTCGCCCGCACCATCATTGGCGCGTAAGGCAATTTGTAAATCTAAAAGTTTCTGATCAAACGTCGCGATGTAATCGCGTTGCAATTCTAATTTCAATTCACGGGGCAAGGGAGGCATGATTATGCCACATCCTTGGTTGATGCCGATCGGCCACCAGGAACTTCTCGGTATTCCGGCAATGTGAAATAAAACTGGCTGCCTTCACCGAGCTTAGAATTTAATCCAATCTCGCCGCCATGTTCTTCAACTAGAGCTTTGCAAATGGGTAGACCGAGCCCTGTGCCTTTCATGACACTAGATTTTCCCAGATCTTGACTGCGAAATTTTTCAAAAATATGGGGTTGATCGGCGACATTAATTCCAGAGCCATGATCCTGCACAAATATTTTAAGAGAATCGCGAAGAGGTTCAAATCCCATTTCAACAATGCCACCCTTTGGCGAATATTTGACCGCATTAGATAAAAAATTAATTAGAATCTGTTGTAGACGATCGGTATCAACATTTATTTCAAAGTCGACAGTGTGAGGTCTCAGAATTTCAACCTTAACCTTGGTCATGTCAAAGAGACCTTTCAAATTATTTGCCACCAAATCGAAGGTCTCGCCGACAGAAATCCATTTTTTATTGAGAGGCATTTTATGAGCTTCGATTTTGGTCAAATCTAAAATGTCGTTGATCAGTCGAATAAGTCTGTCAGTTTCTTTCTCAGATATCATCAAAAGATTTTTCGTGTCTGAATCAATCTCATCTAAATTTCCAGAAAGAATTAAACTCAACGATCCTTTAACTGCAGTCATCGGAGTGCGTAGTTCGTGACTCGCTAAAGATAGAAAATCTGTTTTCACTTGATCGATAGTTTTGAGCTCTTCAACCGTGTGGGCTACACGTTTTGCCATTCCGTAAAACTTTCTCTCGAGGGAACCGATTTCATCATCATTGAAGGTTTTGTCATTGTGAACCATCATAAAATCTTTGTACTCATTCACTTCAAAGGTATTCATGTCTTCACTCAATTGTTTAAGCGGAGAGAAGACACGTCCGCGAAAATATTGACTCAAGATCACGAGCGTTCCAGTGAAGAGAAACATGTAAATGCCAAGAAATACCAAGGAAGCTTGGGCAAATTTTCCAAGGCCTTCGCCATTTTTTCTATTTTGCACATATTCATTCTTGATAAATGAATTTACCAAGATAAGTACTTGTCCATTGGCATGAGCGGATTTAGCTCTCTGCCATTCATTTTCAATGTCTTTAATCAGTTTGGATTTGCTAGAGACATCCGCGACAATTTCTGAGACTTCATTAAAGTTAGATTTAATTTTACGTCTGAGTTCAGCGAGTCGATTTCCGCCGGCACTTTGATCAAGTTCAGGGTCCTCCCTAAAAACGTTTTCTTCGTAAATAAGAAGTTCTAGATCCCCAACTAATGTCGTGAGCTTTTCGCCGTTCATTGCGGATTTATAAGAGGTGAAAAGCTTGTCCAAAGTTTTCCAAAGAAGGCCGGCATTGATTCCTGAGAAAATAAAAAGAACTACCAGTAGTTGAAAAAACTGTGATTGAATTTTATTTTGCTTCATTTTACGAATCCTTAAATAAAATTTTACTAAAAATCTTATCCACATCCGCACAAAGTTCTCGGGCATCAAATGGCTTTGAAATAAATCCGATTGCTCCGAGGCGATAGCCTTCGTCCATATCTGATTTTTGGTTTTTGGCGGTCAGGAATATAACCGGAATGTCCTTAGTTTCGTCGCGGAGTTTTAATTCTCTGCAAGCTTCAAATCCGTCCATCACCGGCATCATGCAATCTAGTATAATGAGATCGAATTTTTTACCAACAATAGCTCCCACCTCAGCAGATTCATTGAACGCATTAAACGCGGCAGACGCTTTGTCTATAGCGTCTTGTCCATTTTCCACAACGTGCACTTCATGGCCTCCTATTTTCTGGAGACTCATCTTGGCCACGATTTGAATGCTGGGGTCATCTTCCGCTAAAAGAATTTTCATGCCGCATCTGGCTTTTTGACTTGCGCGAGATTCATATTGATCCAGTACCGAATTTTCTGCAAATCTCCGTCGTTCATTCCAACAAAGCTCACCTTTGTGAAAAACTTGCAGGAACCAGCGGGATCGGGCGTCGAATCTAGTACTCGCAAAATTGGAACGGGGATGCCAATAGTGTTGAACAGATCACAAGCAATATTGATCTTGGAATTCTTCACACCTAAAATTGGAGAGAATAAAGTAAGGCCCTGCTCGGAAATTTGGGTGATTTCAGTTTCCACTTTCCAATCAGCTTTGACTCTGGTGTGAGCTTCGGTGAATCTTATTTCTATCCGATGCGACGCTTTTATGTTTAGCAAGTTTTCGACTTTGCTTAAAAAAATATCAGGGTCGATTGGTTTTAACAAATAATCATCCGCGCCGGCTTGAAGTCCGCGCTCCACGTCCTTGCGATCCCGACGGCCCGTCAGAAGCGCGACGGCAGTACCTAGACCTCGTGCATTTTGGCTGACTGTCTTTACAAAATCGAATCCGTTGATATGCGGCATGTTTGCATCAGATAGAACCAGGTCAAAGATTTCTCGATTCCATTTGTCCAAAGCATCATGGGGATCGAGGCAACAAACAGTGACGTGTCCGACGCTCTCGAGTAGCTTTTGAACAATTTTTAAAATATCAGAATCATCATCAACTACCAAAATATGAGCCATGATACTTCATCGTCAAAAGAGAAAAATTTTATGAATTTTTTATTCTAAAATGTCTTCTTTGACAAAGGATTCAGTGGTTATTCTTTCGCCTTTAGGACCAAAGGCTATGTTGCCAGATAATCCGTAAAATGGGGTCTGGGAATGAAGAGCTTTCTGCAAAGAAATTCCATCTTCCTGAGAGTGACTATAACTTTGGGCTAGGGACCAAACTGCATCAAAAGTTAGCGCTGCCGAAATTTGCAGATCATGTTTGAATTTGGCTTTGAATGCAGTTTCAATTTTGCGACTGAGTCTTGATTTGCCGGGAACCCATTGAGCCGTTGAAGCGAGTTTCATGTGCATTTTATTTTTTTTAATTTTTTGAATAATCTCAATAAAATTCACGGGCTCGATCGCAGCTACTAAAAACGGTTCTGATTCCATAGCTGTCAAAATCTTTCCGGATATGTTGTCTTGGGTCGCTAAAAAAAGTACATCCTTCTTAGTTGGGCTCCAAACCTTGGAATCGATGTCCTTCAGACTATCTAGACCATGAACTCCACGAAAAACTACCTCTGAAATTGTGGTATCAATACCTCTTTGCTCAATTTCTCTTTTTAAACTATCCGCTAGGTCGGTTGAATAAGCGTCCGAAAGATCCTTGAATACGCTAATATTCAGTTTGTTTTTTCTAATCAGTGGAGATAAGTAGCCAACTAGATTTTTTACCATTCTGTGATTTGAGCCACAGATACGATAAATCCACTCGGAATTTTTTGTGAGATCATTGTGAGTTGCAAAAACAGATATCATCGGGATCTTGTTTAGGTTCACAAAATCTTTAAGGCTCAAGGCTATATTTGAATAAAGTGGGCCGATAATCGCAATGGGTTTTTCGGCTTCGACAACCGATTTCAGAGAAGTTTCGGCAATGCTGGCGTTACCTTTATCATCAATTTCAGTAAAATTAAAATTCAGACGCTTGTGATGGATTTGATTGTATTCGTCCAAAGCGAAACGCGAAACATCAAGTAAGTTCTCAAACTTCTCGGTGTCATCGCCAGTTTTGGTGTAAAGCATCACCACTGAGGGGGATTTTATTTGTCCCCAACTTACAAAAGGTAGCAGCAATAAAAAGCAGACGAAAAACAAAATTTTCATTACACTCGAATCATACATGTTAGAGATCACCAGCCGTCAAAATAAAAACTATAAAACTTGGCTCCAATGTTTGGAGTCAAAAGGTATACAAACGCACCAGTGGTGCATTTTGGCCGGTAAAAAAGTTATTATAGACACCCTCTCGGGCCACTTAGATAAGGTAATAGCAGTATTAGTGCCAAAAAAACTGACAGATGAATTAGCACTGGATCCTGCCATCACTCGCCTCATTAAGTTTAGAAGCAGTATTGAGACTTTTTCGCTCACCTCAGAAATTTTCAAAACATTGGATATTTTTGGAACGGGCGAGCCACTTTTGATCGTTGCAAGTCCCGAAATTTCAGAGTGGACACCTGGCACTCAGAAATCTCTGACAGGTTGCACTCTATGGTTGAGTTTTCAAGATCCTAGAAATGTCGGCGCTGTATTGAGATCTGCGGCTGCTTTTGGTGTAAATCAAATTGTTTTGGGGCCAGGATGCGCCCATCCACTTCACCCTGCGAGCACAAGAGCGGCAAGTGGTGGACTACTTAATCATAAATTTTATCGGTCGAAATTATCATTAGGAGAAATGTTTGCCGACAAATCTTTGGACAATAGCTTGATCACAGTTGCTCTCGACATGGATGGTGAAAACTTGCATAGCTTTAAGTTCCCGAAGAGTTTTATTTTGATTCCCGGGGCTGAGGGTCCCGGTTTAGATAAGAAAATTATTCCGACACATCGGCTAAACATTCAAATTTCGTCCACTGTAGAATCACTCAATGCGGCCGTCGCCACATCTATTGTTCTTTACGAATGGGCAAAGCTTTAGGCTCAGAGGCCGTGTGTTTTTCGAATATCAAAAGTTTTCTACCATGAGTCGTTGGCCCAAGATTATAATCAAAGTTTCTTACCACTTTAAACATGTGACCCATTTTTTCTTCGGCTTCACGAATTTCAGGATCGATGTCGCGCGTTTTCATCAAGATCACTTGGCCACCCACAGAAAGACAGTTCTGCGCATTATGTAGAGTGGCTGCAGACAATTCGACCGCACGTGTGATCACTGCTTGAACAGGATATTGCATTTTCGGCTCAACGTTTCTGCCGATGATATCTAGGTTTTTAAGTTCCAGGTGTTCACGTAGTTCTTTTAGAAACTCGACTTTTTTCTGCACACCTTCGGCCAAAAATACCCGCGTCTTTGGAGATACAATTTTTAAAGGAATTCCAGGAAATCCGGGGCCAGTTCCCATATCCATAATACGCTCCGGGAGATCCATCAATTGGGCCACGTAAATGCAATCTACAAAGTGTTTTACTGCAACTTCGTTGAAAGTCGTGAGACGAGTGAGATTATATTTTTTATTGTAGTCCATTAGAAATTTATAAAATTTTGCGAATTGCTCAAGCATCAAGTCAGTCAGCGGAAGTGTTATCCCGTGAGATTTAAAAATCTGTTGGAGATTTTTTGCAGTTTGCGAAAGAGCCATTTAATTCTTCCTCGAGTCTAATATTGATTTCAAAATTTTCTTAATAAATGATGGTCCTCGGTAAACAAGGCCAGTGTAAATCTGGATGAGACCGCAGCCGGCATCCATGTACTGTAAAGCACGTTCGGCTGTGGTGATTCCACCTACGCCAACTAAAAAAGGCCTGCTCGGATTTGCGAGATATATTTGATTAAGATTAAAATTGATATCAAAGAGCGGAGCTCCGCTCATTCCACCTTGTGGAAGTTTGATCACATCGAACTCGGTGAGCTTTTCACAAGTGGCATGATTCAGAAGTGTATTGCCGCATATGATTCCAGAGATTTGATATTTCAGTACGACATTCATGATGCCTTCGACATATTTTTCCGCTTGGTCGGGAGCAATTTTAATGAAGAGTGGCTTTTCCGGAGTTTCTCTTCTAACAGCTTCGACAATTTTTTCCAGAAGATGTTCGTTCTGCATATCTCGCAGGCCAGGAGTATTGGGTGAACTTACATTGATAACTAGATAGTCGACATGAGGATGCAGAAACAGCGTAGCTTTTTTGTAATCATTCGCCGCACGTTCTAAGGGTGTCGCAAGATTCTTCCCAATATTGCCGCCAATTTTAATCGTGAGACCTTGGGCTCTCGCCTTCCTGATATTTTCAGCAACTTTCATGGCACCATCATTGTTAAAGCCAAGCCGGTTCACAATTGCTGTTAAATAGGGAAGTCGAAAAATACGAGGACGATCGTTACCAGGTTGTGGAAGTGGAGTGACAGTTCCAATTTCGACAAATCCAAATCCCAGAGCCTGCCATCCCCAAAGTGCCTCCGCATTTTTGTCAAATCCAGCAGCTAGACCAAGAGGAGAGTCAACAATTCCGAATGGAGTTTCTGTTTGTAAATCACTTTCCATTGCGAACGCGGGTCTTCTCCAAATTCGCCAGCGATGCAAAACTCCAATGAGTTTGACAAAACTCAAACCGATATGATGAGCCGTCTCCGCATCTAAGAGGAAAAGCAATGGTCGCAATAATATGTACATGTCCTTTACTAACAGTAAACGGTCGATTATTTCAAGGTTCGAGAATTTTTCCGTGTAAAAAGCCCGCTCACGTCGTAAAAAGCGACGTTGCTATCGGCCAAATCGAATTCAGCGTTGGTTTGGAGGTGGCTCTCGCATTGCAATATCGTTAGTTATAAACAATAGAGTCATTTCATAAATGGCATAACTAAGGAGCCTGCATGACAACCCCCCAACCAAATTCCTCAAGTTCAAAAAACTCTACACCTTCTAGTCTTCATCCATCTGGTAGCATTCAGGGTGATTTAAAATCCGCGGCGAGTTCAATGGGCCGAAGTCAAGGTCAGCAACAACAGGACGCACAAAAAGAAGGCGCACATTTAGATCAGTTCGTGAGTTACGTCCGCGAAAATTGGAAAGTGATTCTTTCTGAATTGGTTTCTTCTGGAGTGACTGCATACCTCACTTACAGTGCAAAAGAAAAATCGGCTCGCAATTAATTAAGTTATTCAGCTTATTCGTTGGGCTCTCAAGATGTAAAAGTTTTGAGGGCCTTTTCTCTTTGGACTCAAATATGGAGAAAATATTATGCTCACCGAACCCAATAACACCAGTCTTTCGCTTTGGAATGCCACTGTCCCTAAAAAAGAATTCCCAAAACTTAAAGATGATATTTCAACTGATGTTTGTGTTGTGGGTGGAGGCATTGCGGGTCTGACGACCGCCTATTTGCTTTTAAAACAAGGGAAAAAAGTTTGCGTGCTCGAAGCTTCCGAAATTGGCTCGGGACAGACGGGCCGCACCACCGCGCATTTTACAGTTGCTCTTGATGACCGCTATTTTGTTCTCGAAAATTATCACGGCGTTGCTGGCGCGAAAATGGCTGCAGAAAGTCAGTTGGCCGCTCTCAAAGAAGTTGAGAGGATTGTGTCTGAAGAAAAAATCGATTGTGATTTTGAACACGTCAACGGGTATTTATTTTTAGGCGACAACATGCCATTAGAAACTTTAAACCGCGAACTTTCCGCGACTCATCGCGCGGGAATAAAAACAATTCTTGTTGGAAGGGCACCACTTGAAAATTTTGATACTGGACCTGCACTTCAGTTTTCAAATCAAATTCAACTGCATCCAATGAAGTACTTGCACGCTTTGTCTGATTGCATTCTAAAAATGGGCGGACAGATTTTCACTCACACTCACGTCCTTGAGGTCCAGGGTGGGCACGGTGCTTTTGTCAAAACTAAGGATGGAAAAACTGTAAAAGCCAAATCCTTGGTTGTTGCAACCAACACACCGATCAACGATCTTTTTGCAATTCACTCGAAGCAAGCGCCGTATCGCACTTATGCGATTGCGATGAGCATCCCAAAAGGAAATGTTCCGAAAGGTTTATATTGGGACACGGAAGATCCATATCATTATGTTCGTGTTCAATCTTCATCTCATGAAACTGATGATGTTTTAATTGTCGGTGGTGAGGATCATAAGACTGGACAAAACAATGAGCCCGCAAAATCATATTCGCGTTTGGAACAATGGACCCGGAAAAGATTTCCTGAAGTTAAACGCGTTGACTACTGTTGGTCCGGTCAAGTGATGGAGCCAATGGATGGAATGGCATTTCTTGGACACAATCCTCTAGATCCAGACAATGTTTATGTGATCACAGGAGATTCCGGAAATGGAATGACTCAAAGTACAGTTGGTGCGCTGTTGATAACTGATCAAATTTTAGGTCAAGATAATGCTTGGGAGTTTCTCTACAATCCATCAAGAATTACATTTAAAGCTATTGGTAATTTTATAAAAGAAAATGCGAACGTCGCCGCACAAATAGGCGACTGGTTTACGGGTGGCCAAATACAAGAGATTGAAGATATCCGTAACGGCGAAGGCGCCGTCTTTAGAAATGGTTTGAAAAAATTAGCTGTCTACAAATCTCCCCTTGGAGTTTTAAAGGTTTGTTCAGCTGCCTGCCCTCATCTTGGTTGCGTGGTGGCTTGGAACACTGCTGAAAAAACTTGGGACTGTCCCTGTCATGGCTCTCGATTTGACTCTCAAGGAAAAGTTTTGGAAGGACCCTCTGTGACCGATCTTAAACCTGCTGAACTTCCGGTTGAGCCTCGATTCGACCAGAGGCCTCTCCCGGTCCAGTTTACTCCAGAGCAAGTCTTCGATTGACTGAAACCTGAAATTAGGATTAATTACGGTTTTCCGCGTCAAAATTCTGGAGAGGTGGCCGAGTGGCTGAAGGCGGCGGTTTGCTAAACCGTTATAGGATCAAAAGTCCTATCCAGGGTTCGAATCCCTGCCTCTCCGCCATTTTTTTTCTAAGCACCGAATTCACTTAGTATTTTGCAATCTGAAATTTTTTGTACGTGATTTCGTACGTGATTTTTCAGATGCATTTGTTGAGATCAATGAGTGCTGCGGTCTTTTCAGCGGTCTCACTTGAATGCATGGCTATCGACTTTGCATACTTCTCGGTCACACTTCTACTTCGATGGCCTAGGCTTGCTTGCACTGCGCTGAGATCCTTCGTCGCCATAAGTGCGAGAGTTCCAAATGTGTGCCGACAAATGTGAGTTGAGCGCCACGGTAATCCACAATGAATGAAGCCGCGATTAAATATGGACTGGATAGCGCGATACCTCAAAAGCTCCCCACCATTATCCACAAATACCGGACCGTCTTTTTTGGCGAACTCTTTTAGCATCTCAATCACAACTTGAGGCAGCGTCACGACTCTTACCGATTCTGCAGACTTCACAGATTCTTCCATAACTGGTTTTCGTGTTTCGTGATCCCAGCGGACTGATCGGACTATCATCGCCGTTCGTCTTTCAAAATCAATAGCTTCCCAAGTTAGTCCACATCCCTCGCCAACTCTCATTCCGGTGTGGGTTAATAGGAGGGCCAATTTATAATAAACTGGGATACGGTGAGATTTTAACCACTCAAGCCACTGTCGCACTTCTTCTGGCTTTGCGTAGTAGTCGGGCCGTCTTGGAACAATAGGCTTGTAGAAACATCTTTTTCTGTGACGTTTTACAATTGGTACAACAAAAGACGGGTTGATACTGTTCCTGTACCAAGTCAAAATCACGGTTAAGTATTTTAACTCACAAACAAAAGATTTTCTTCCAGGGTTCTGAGAAGTGGGAAGTTGAATGAGCCATTAAAGCCAGTCATCAACTGTTCTATCGCTGAAGTCCGCCATCTTTACATCGTTCAGTGTTCCCTCTGTGAAATAGCGAAATCTTATAGCCATTGATTGTTGGCTTGATTTTCTCAAACAGGTAAAGGCTTCTCTTTTATATCTTTCAAAGCACTCTCTGAAATCCAGAGAATTGATTGCTTCGTTGGGATTACCGTTTTCTAATCTTATCTTTTCTCTGTCATGCCAGACATGTGCAGCTGAAGCATTTTCAAAAGTCTTAGACTGAAGGCGAACCCCTCCGACATAAATCTCGGCGGTATAGAAGGTTGTTTTACTGTCTTGGTTTTTACGGATTCTTTTTATCACAGACATAGCTTTTCCTTTCGGTTAAGCCACGCGGCTATGCTTCGCCTCTGAAATTTGGTTTTGCCGCCGATCCTTACAAATGGTATCTGGCGTTGAGCAACCCAATTTCTAATTGTTTGAGGGGCGAAGCCCAAAGCATCCGCGAGTTCCTCTACGGACAAAAGTTTTTCAAAGAACACACCATTTTGAAAGGTGATCGATTCGTTATGTTCTATTTTGGGGGTTTGTTCAAGCTTGATTGACATAGCTGCGCCCCTCAAATATTTGGAAGGGGTTGAGTTTGAATTGTGGGGACCACTGCATTTGATTTAAGTATTAGGATTTTCCAATCGCTTCCCGACATTTTAATTTTCATCAATTCTGGAAATTTATCTGCAAGGTCTTTAATCTTTTGCCTTCCAGGAATATAAACTCCGCTATCAAAATAGAGTTTCATATCAGATTGAAGCTTTTTATAAGAGTACGTCTCGCCAACGACCTGGTTTGGAATCCATGTGTTTATTACGTGCGCCTGCCAGTCATTTAGTGAAGAAGAGCGAATTTCTTGAAAGTATTTTGATTTGAATGGCTTGCTCATATCTCTACTGATTTTACGATTAACGAGAAAGTACCCAAGAGATCTAATATTTTCTTCGCTAATCAACTCATCAATTTTATTAGAGTGGTTCACTTCATTGAATTTCTTGTCAGTTAGTTCAATTATCGAAAATCGTCTGTCATCGCCAGGAATATCTATCGCATTATCACGGTTAGAGGAGATGTAGACCGAAGTAGGAAAAGGCATTGGTTTGGAATCTTTGCCCTTGCTTTCAATATGAATCTCCGAATCCACAAGTTTTTTTAATCTGTCTTGGTGTTCGTCGTCTTTTAAAGAAACTTCATCGATATTGATTGCAGACTTATACTGGGCTTGCCCCAGATCTAGTTGAACTTTCGGAGCGAGAGGTTTTTGTTATTCATCCTACTTTTGTTTTCAAGTCAATATTTTCTGCGGTCGTTGTCA
>JAYTHU010000104.1:0-13086 GCA_043732305.1 Oligoflexia bacterium | reverse complement strand
GAATCGAATGTGTGATCAAGAGCCGTATGAACGGAGACGTTCACGTACGGTTCTGTGAGCAACTCCGGGTGAAACTCCCGGGGTTGACTCGACTCTGTAATTCCTGACGAAAACCTAAGAAGGTTACCAACTACGTTGATCTCCGATGGACGATCTGTAGAAAGTTCGAAACCGGTTTTAGATCGGGCGCCGACTCCAGACTTCCGTTCAACTGATGATATTTGAAATCTGCCGCTATCTCTTATTATGTGAAATGTTTCTTTTCCTTGAGTAAATTTCTAGCTCGCGAGCCACGGTGAAAAGTACATCAATCCACCTTGATTGAACTTCATCGGGGGCTTTTGGTCGTTCCTGCTTTATTCGAGCATTCGATCTGAAATCGATAAAATATCTAACCTTTGTGCATGGGAAAGGAATGGCGCATGCGAAATTTACTTGCTTCGGGAGCCAGTAATTTGGATATCGGACCTGGGAGTCTATTTCCCGTCACATTTATTTCCGCCGCTTAAAGTGTAATCATTTCTTTGATGACTTTTTGCCAACGCCACTTATACTTATTGACTAGCGGCTGCCTTCAAACCAGCGGGGAAGAAATGTATGATAAAAAAAACGGTGTTACTCTCCTCAAGCTGGCCGAATGAAACTGGAAAGCAAATCATACTGAAACTCGAGAAAGCCTTCCCAAGTGAGGAGATAGTGGAGCGTGAATACCAAGAAAAAGACTCAGTGTTCATGATGCCTATTTTGCTACTTCATTGCTCCTATCTTGAATTACCAGTGCATTTTGAATATAACGGCGCTGAATTGTCATATACTTTATTTGGATTAAGTCAAAACCAGTTAGATTCACACCCAAAACTGGAGCAAATTACTATTTGGGTGAACGAGCAAATACTCAAATTCAAAAATATATCTTCTAAATAGAAAATTAAAAAACGTCGGAAAAGTGTTTTCGCTAAAGTCAGTGTGCATTTCAATCATTAGACTCAAAGAAATTGGTTGTCTTGTTTCGCAGGTATGGGTCTCGCGATTTTAATGTGAAAATATTGTCTAGGATTTCGTGCTTTCGAGGCCGATCTTTTCATAGCAGCGGAAGTGGTCATTCAGGCACGCCTATTTCCAAGATCTCTGAAAATTTTAACTCAAAATCACCTTCGCCTTCAATTTGTATCCCTCGTCTAAATCGAACTTCATGTGGGAAGCAGTCATTTCTTTTTTATTTCTACAACAATTGAAAACTGAGCGAGAATAGTTTTTAGTTTCTCCCATCTTTCTTCATCAATTTCGTGAAGCTTTTTTTCGTCGTGAGGGCAGATTTTTTCCTCCTCTGGCAAATCAATTATTTTTTTCTCTCGAGGGAGGTGTTCCTCAAAGGATTTCTTTTTCCAGCGACTTTTCTTTAGAGTATCTGCACCCGCCGTAGATGATGGCAGCTTTTTCATTTTGGCAGAGCGAATCTGCTTTCTGGCAACGAAGTCTCACATGCATCACATGAAAGTGTCTTGATTCAGGTGTGAGCAAATCCAAAATATCTTTATCACGTTCAAGATCGCCGGTTTTTTTGGCGTCATCGCATGTCCATTTAATGATTGCCGGATGCACAAATATTCTTACTGGATCAGCATTTTCTTTGATCCATTTTAAATTTGCGCGAAAGGCTTTCATATTTAATTTACCGGTTTGATGAGGCGCTTTAGTCAAACCTGGAACCACTGACACAAACATGTTTTCATCTTCAATGTTGGATGGATAACCCAAATCTACTTCCAAACCATTGTGATGGGAGACTTGACCTTTAACTCGGCCGCCCGTCTTTTTGGCTAAAGTTGAAACCATCTCTTTTTGCGAGGTATTGATAGTGTGTTCAATAACAAATGCTTTCACAAAATTTACGAGGGAATCCGCGCCGAAGTTCGTGTCGAGATCTATTCTATTTTTGTAAAAGACATTTCTATCCTCGATAAGCTCAGTTGCATTTTCCAAATGACCGGTGTTGTAATCGTAAAAAGATTGAAGGTGGCTGGATCTGGTTTGGGAAATTGTGACTGAAGGCTTTGTTGATTCCTTAATTTTGACGGGGGGAATACGAGGTAAACTTGGAACTATACTTGGTAGAGCCGGGAGTTTTTCCTGTTGAGATTTTGGAAATAATTCTTCTAGAGAAAGATCTCGCCCCTCAAACCTGCCTGGGTCAGTGCAAAGCGCGCTTCTATCTTTATCACTTACAGCCTTTGTGCAATCGGGTTCAGTGTCTTCATCGGCAGGCGGTGAGATTTTGACCAGCTTCGGTTTTACAGCGGGCTTTGTAACTGGTTTCACAACTGGTTTTTCGGATGATTTTTCTTTTGATTCCGGGGTGGGGGTAGGTTTTTCTTCGCTGAGATAGGTAATTTTCTGAACCTTAACTTGTTTGTAGAGGTAGTTCTCATGATCTTTAACGTAAACATCAATGTACAAACTGGAGCAACGATTAGCTTGTGCTTGATCAGTTTCGAATGTTTCTGTCGTGAAGCACTCCCCCACTCCAGCTATCGAATAATCAGAATTTTCTTCAGTGGGTGAAAGTCGAAACTGCCCTGCAAGATCAATCAATCCCGTCAAGGTCACCTTTGGTTGATCTTTTAGTGTTGGCATTTTTGTTTTGAATTCCATGAGATATTTTATTTCGTCGGAGGAGTTGTCTTTTTTTATTTCCACAGTGATTTCTTCCAGTGGCAAATCAAAAGTCTTAATAGTTTTCCCAGTATCCGCAGAATGCAAAACTTTTATGTCCGCCGGGCTAGAATTTATTTCCGCGGGCTGAGGAGGGGTCGCGGCAACTGGAACTCGAGAGAGTGGCTGACTCTGACCTGCAGATGTATCTTGGGTCGTGATGGAAACTGAGTTTACCTGAGGGTCCGAAGAATTAGGAACAGCTCCAGATTTTGCTCCGTTTTTTGAGCCACAGCCTACTTGAAGTAGAGTCAGTGTGAGTATAGATACAAGTATGATTCTCATGCTTTATCAAAACTGCAAATGCCAGACCTACGGAGAGGGCCGCTATAGGGCTAAAGGGGGAAAATCCTTGAGGATTTCATGTTCAATAGTGACGGATTTGGGCTGGCAGTAGATTTGCTAATAAGAATTCTTAAAAGGACGGAAAATTGAAAATGTTTGCTCTACTGTTACTAGTTTTGATTTCAAAGGCAAATCTTGTACTTGCTGCAGATCTGTCGGTGAAAAATTGTGTTCATAAGATCGAAAACTTGGAGATTTTTACATACGACGGCATTCTCGGAAGTCCTGATATCAACGATGATGTTGAGTTCGTAATGTTTATTCAAACGGTGACTAAGCTGCATAAATCCGTGGGCGAAATACTTTCTGCTGAAAATAACGGGCATAAAAATCAATTGGACATTCATGGTCTGCCTGCAAACAAAATTTCTTTTGGACAAGTCATAAAAAATGTCATGCTCGAAAGCCAATCACTGTTTTTTTTATTTAAAGAAAAATACAGTGATATTGAAGATCAGCAATCCATTTTGGAAAAAGCCACCGTATTTGATAGAAACTTCGCAGCAATCGACGAATTAAAGCATAAGAAAATGGTTTATTTTTATTTTATTTCAGAAGTTCAGTACGATATGGATCGGCTCGCTAGATATAGAAATGGGGATCAATTGATTGCATCTGAAAGTTTGGAAATCCCTCTCGATATATTTAGAAAGCGACGTGATGACGAATACGTGGCTCCAGAACGTTCGCACACCGATCCTACCAAGCTCCATTAATTTTACGTATTTTTAGAATGAGATTTTATGTGGTCACTTGATGAATGTCAGGATAATTTCTGCAAATTTCATTGAAGTCGAGTCCATAACCCACAACAAAGTGATCGTCTATTTTGAATCCACAGTAGTCGGCTTCAAGCTTCACGCGTCTGCGAGAAGACTTATCTAGCAAGGCGCAAATCTTCACGTCGGCTGCTTCGTGTTTTTTTAAATATTCGGTGAAAAAATGCAGAGTCAAACCCGTATCTAAAATGTCTTCAATAACGACGACGTTTTTTTCTTTGAGGTTTTTAGAAACATCACGTCCTACTTTTACTTCGCCAGAAGTTTCGGTCCCATGCCCATAGCTAGAAAGTTGCACAAAATCTGTTTCAAAAGGGATGTCGATGTGGCGGACTAGATCCGCAAAAAAAACAATGCTTCCCTTGAGTATCACGATCAAAACAAGTGGCTTCCCGCGATAATCCCGAGAAATTTCCATACCAAGTTCCTGGCATTTTTTTTCAATTTGCGCGGCAGTGATATAGAGCTTAGTTTGATTTTTAAACATGTTAGAGAGTGGTGACTCGGACTTCTTGAGCAAGTCTGACGTAATTTTGCGCATCGGAATTTAAGGGGTCTCGAGACAAAACGGATTCCCACTCTTGTGTCGCTTCGATGACTTTATTGGAATTATAGTAAACCACGCCAAGTTTGAGTCGCGCGGGAATGTAACCTGGAAACGACTCTATAATTTTGCGCAATTCTTTGACCGCTCGTGCGGCACTGTTCTTTTTCAAATAAACTTCAACAATTTTCATGTGGGCGTCGGGCTTGCGCTGCGTGAGTGATGAAGCTTTATAGTATTGTTCCAAGGCTTCATCATAACGTTGATACTGAAAATAGAGATCACCCAATTCTAAATGCTTTGAAGATAAACGTTCTTCAATGTAAGGGTCAGGTTTTGCTTTTTTGATATTTAAAACACGTTGGGCTTCAAGGAAAACTTGTTTTCCTTCTTCATACTTTCCAAGGTCATTATAAATAATAGAAAGCCCGATGCTGGCATCAGTAAATGTAGGATCAATTTCAAGGGCGCGTTTGAATGTCTGAATGGCTTTTGTGAATTTCCCTTGATCGTAATAAATCGTTCCCAGCATTTGATAAACTTCGGGGATCTTGTTATTGATCAGAAGAAGTTGCTGCAAGATTCTTTCGGCCAAAGACATCTCGCCATTGCGAAATTTTTCTCGAGCCATTTCCAAAAGTTCATTTTGATCAACGACGGCCATATTTCTCCAATGCACTTTTCCCTTTGTCCGCGTAATCGCTGTTGGGATGCTGAGAGACAAGTTGGTTTATATACTTTGCACCAACATCAAGGCTTCCTTGTTCGAAAGCGCTGATACCAGCTTTATAGAGAGCTTCATCGTCAAATCCGCGATCGGGATATTTCGCAAGTAAACCTTCAAAACGTCTTTGTGCGGAATCATAAACTTCACGAACATAATAGAAATTGGCAATGTACATCTCTTTGCCAGCGAGCATTTTGTAGGCTTCGCCTTCTTTTTCTTTAGCTTCCTTCACATACTCAGATTTCGCATAAGAAGTTTCGACTTCTTTGAAAAACTGAATCGCTTTTTGTGCTACGCCCAAATCTCGATCGATTGAGCCGGGAAGTTGATTGAAATAACTCAATGCCAATCGAAACGTCACATAATCTGATTTTGGGTGTTTAGGATGAAAATCCTTGAACAGCTGATAAGCAGTTTGAGACTCGATGTAAGTCTCGCGCTTGTAATGAATATCTGCGACTTTTAATTCAGCATCTGTTGCAAAATGGCTATAGGGAAATTTATTTTTAAGTTCATTGAGTTTTGAGATGGCTTCATCATATCTGTCATCACTCTCGAGCTCGTTGGCTGTTTTGAACATGCCTTCCGCAGAGTTTGGATCAGCTTCACCAGGCTGGGTAGTCGAGCAACCACCGACAAGAATTGTAGTGACCGGGGCTGCTAAAAATATTCCTAAAATCATCATTGAAGAGAGAGATTTCATGCGACAAGCTTACTGAAATTAGTTTCGGAAGTCCACCACATGGTTGTAAAACTCGGTAAAAGTAAGCTTCAAAATACTGGCGACGGGGATTGAGATGATCATGCCCAGAACTCCCATTACCTGACCCCCGATGATGATGACAATTACAACCATCACGGGATGCAAATCAACGATTTTAGCTACGACCAAAGGTATGACCAAAAGCATATCCAGGATTTGAGCTAAGACATAAACCGCTCCGATAAGTCCTATATAGAGAGCCGATTTTTCGTTTGCCAGAGCAATCATGATTGCTGGTGCAGCACCCATGATGGGCCCAATGTAAGGAATAATATTGGTGACTCCCGCAAGTACCGCTAATACAGCAGCATAGGGAAATCCCATAATGGTCAGGCCAATCCAAACTATTGCTCCGACGAGTGCTGATTCAAGGAAACGAGCACGAATGAATCCGCCCATTTGCTGATTCATCTGGAACTGTAGATTGAGCGCTAACTCGAAAAGATTATTTGGAACGAGAGCTAAAAGCTTGTGCACAAAAGCTCGTCCATCTTTCAACATAAAAAACGCAAAAAACGGTGCCAGAATTAAAGTCGAAAGAGTGAGGCTGAGCCAATTCGGAAGACTTGTCACAAGTATGGATGACGTACGTTCTGCCCAAGCGATGACTTCATCAGCCAAATTAAGTTTTGAAAAATGCGAAAGTGTAGAATTTATTTTACTAGAATTTTTATTAACTAAATTTGTGATGATGGCAGCGTATTTTGGGATTTCAACTTGAAGGCTGGAAACTTGATCTGCTAATCGTGGAACAAACACGCTCGAAAGAGCAACCAACACTATCGATGTGACCAGGAAAGGCAGCAAAACAGAATTTGTCCGACTTAGCCCTGATCTTTCAAGGAAGTTCACAACTGGTTTGAACATAAAAGTAATTACAAAAGCCAAAATACAAGCAATCAGCATGCCGGGAATGACCAGTATAATCACAAGTCCTAGAGCTAAAAGCAGCATCACGCAGAAAGATTTAATCCAACGCTCCCTACGGATTACTTGCTGGCGTATCTGTTCCGGACTCATTTAAATTTCACTTTCCTAGCTCTTGCAAGCCTTGCATTTCCGTGACAAGCCGAATTTCATTTTTCAATTGAGTGATTTTCTCAGTGGTCTCTTTCAGTCTTCGACCTAAAACTTCGGCTAGCCTGAAAACAACTTTGACCCCGGTGGAAGGGCTGCGTTCTAGAATCTCTAAAAGATCAGGCTTGAAAAATCCAATAAGCACAGTGTCTTCAGAAGCGATGGATGTCGCGGAACGTTTACCGGCATCCTCAACAAGTGAAAGTTCGCCGAAAAAATCTCCGGACTCGAGTCGAGTGATCACAACATCTCGTTCTCTGGCGCGATCGAGGACCAGGTCATCATTAATGCTGATGTCCACTTTGCCTTTGACAATAATATACATTCCAACACCATTTTCATTTTGGCGAAAAATAACTTCACCCGCGCGATATTTGCGAATATGCACAATCTTTTCGATAAATTTTAACTCTTTTTTTGTGAGATTTCGAAAGAGAATGTTTTTAGCCAGGATGCTTGCGATATCCTGCTCTTCATAGCGCTTGAAAATATTTTCCCAAAGAAAATTCAAAACGGACCCTCCCCAGAGGTTTGAATTACCGATTGTTCGCTTATCCATCCTGTCAGATTCCCAGGAATTGTCACTTGTTTCCAGGTTCCGGAGTCATTTGTGACGGAGTCACGGATATAAACTTCGTTGCCTTCTTGTGCTTCAGTGAGCGTAGCATTTTGGACTCCAGGTCCACTTTTGAGTTCTGCCTTGGGAGTAATTATGGTGCCGCGACTTTGAAATGAATCAATAATTTTTATAGTCATCAATCCTAGGGAAAGAATCAAAAGTATTCCAAAAACATAGATTTTAAATGGAGTTTTGGTGGTGCGATCTTCATGATTTTTCTTCAAATTCTCAATGAAGAAATAAGCGAATCCAAAAAAGATGATTGCCGCTAAAATGGAGAAGTCCCAAAAACTGAACAGATCTAAAATTTCAGATCTTAAAACTTCATAGGAACTGATATTGCCGCTAACGGGAAGAATCTTAAATTCCTGCAGCGTGTATCGAATATTGTATTTAAGGTCTTTGTCCTTGGGATTGATTTTTTCGGCGAGGCGATAGTAAGCAAGTGCCATCCCCGGCTTTTTTTGCTTAATGGCGGTGTTACCTAAGTTATACAGCGCAGCAAACCGATTGCTGGGAACTTTTGAGAGATTTTCAAACTCAGTATGCGCTTGGTCAAAATCACCTTTTTGAAAGGCATTGATTCCACCCTCAAAATGACTATCTGCATGGCAGAGGGTGGTGAAATTCAATATCAAATTCATAGAGATAAATAAGAATAATTTTAGCATAATGTAAGAAGTCTAAACATCGCGAGATAGTTTCGCAATGACTTTAAGGATCTATTTATGACAATGGCCGATGATTTTTTGAAAAGTTCAAAAACTAAAGAATTACTTTCGGCTCTGACCCAAGAGTTTTCTCGAGCGCAAGGAAAGTTAACTCGCGTGTTGCCAGCTCTTCCCGAGCTAGAAGCGAGTTACAAACAAGCTCTTGATCACTTGCAGGCCATTCGCGGTCGAAATTTTTTCTATCCCTATTTGGGAAGTGGAATGGGTTCAGGACCGTATGTTGAGCTGATGGATGGTTCGGTGAAACTAGATATGATCAACGGTATCGGAATTCATATCATGGGGCACGGTCATTCGAGCGTGATAGAAGCAAGTCTTGAGGGGGCTCTTCAAGATGTTGTGATGCAAGGCAACCTTCAGCCCAATCGTGAGTACGCAGAGCTTCTTGATTTTTTGGTTGATCGTGCTGGAAGAAAATCACGTTTGCGTCGTGGCTGGATTGGAACTTGTGGAACGATCGTGAATGAAAACGCGCTGAAGATTGCGCGTCAGAAAAACTCGCCAGCCAGGAAAATTTTAACATTTCATGATTCGTTTGCTGGCAGATCCACGATGATGGCGGAAATAACTGATAACGCAGAATATCGGCAAGGACTTCCCGCTTATAATGAAGTTTTGTATCTTCCTTTTTATGACAAGAAAGATCCTCTTTCATCTCAAAAGACTTTAGACGCCTTGAAAAAACATATTCTAGAAAACCCAAAAGACATTGGAGTTTTTGTTTTTGAAATTGTTCAAGGGGAAGGTGGCTTCAATGTAGCCCCGGCCGAATTTTTCATTCCGCTTTTAAAACTTTGCCGGGAAAATAAAATTGCCGTGTGGGCAGATGAAGTACAAACTTTTTCTCGAACCGGCGAGTTTTTTGCTTTTGAGACATTTGGCCTTGGCGAATATCTAGATATCGTCACGGTTGCCAAAACGGCACAATGTGGCGCGGTCCTTTACACAGAAGAATACAATCCAAAGCCAGGATTGATCGCTGGAACTTTTACCGCTTCTACAGTCTCCATGCGCGCGGGTCTAAAAATTCTCAAAACTTTAGCTGATCAGAATTATCTTGGGGAAAACGGACGAATCAAAGAATTGCATGAAGAATTTATTTCCATGCTCAGAGATTTGAAGGCCGGCTCATGCCACGACTACATTCAAGATTTCGGTGGGATCGGGCTGATGGTTTCCATGACTCCTTATGATGGGAGCAAAGACAAAGTCAGTAAACTGCTTCAGCGATTATTCAAAAATGGTCTCATGGCTTTTAGTTGCGGGCACGGACCATTCAAGCTTCGATTTCTAATTCCTGCTATTCTAGAATCAAAACATATTACGGAGATCAAAGGGATTTTAGAAAAATCATTGATCGAGGGAGCTAAGGATTAAGTGGATTTTTTAGATTTATGTAAGAAAATTATTTTAATCGATTCATCACCTCGCGCCGGAACTGAGGAAATCGCACTCTTTGCTAAAGATATTTGTGAGAGTGTTGGACTTGATGTCACCCTGCAGGAAGCCCGGCTCGCGGGTAAAAACCAATTCAACGTGATTGCCCGTCCCAAGAATTCCAGTAAGAAAAACGAAGTGATTTTTCAGACACATTTGGACACCGTGGAGCCAGGACTCAATGCTTCATGGACGGAAACAGAAAACAACGCTTTTAAGGCGACAATAAAAGACGGGAAAATCTTTGGCCTCGGAACCGCTGATGTCAAACTTGATTTTCTGTGCAAGCTACGTGCGCTGAAGGATTTCGCGAGTGAAAAATCGTTCAAGCGGCCCTTCGCACTGGTGGGAACTTACGGTGAAGAGATGGGCATGGAAGGATCAAAGCTTCTTCTTTCATCCAAATTTGTGGATCCGAAAATGGCTTTGATAGGCGAGCCTAGTGAGCTTCAAATTGTTCATGCCAATAATGGATATGGTGTTTGCACGTTTGAAATTCCATTTCTCGATGAGGAATTACAATTTCACAAACACCATGCAGAAGAAGGATCGATTTTAAGCAAGACTGCGACTACACAAGAAAAAGTTTTCCACGGTAAAGCGGCGCACTCAAGTACTCCGCATCTTGGCGAAAATGCACTTTTGAAGTTGGTAGAATATATAGATAAATTACCGGCAGGAATTGGAATTTTGCAAGTCAGTGGCGGAACTGTAGCCAACACTGTTCCTGCAAATGCACAAATAGAAATAGATGCCGGCTTTATTCTGCTGCCAGGTAAACTTAGTGCAGGAATAAGAATCGTTAAACTGGTTCGCGAACTTCAAAGGCTTGAACGGGAGTTTTTAAACTTTGAAACACCGCTTTTTTCACCATCGCATCCCACTCTGAATTTTGGAGTTTGTAAAACACTTCCCGATTGCTTAAGGATCACCGTGAGTTTTAGATTCACTCCTCAAATAGATAAAAGCCAAGTAAATATTTGGTGGGATCGCCTTTCAAAATTTAGCATTGAAAATCTCATGACCTTTAAGCCGGATAGACTCTCTGAATCCGCACTCACGCCACTTAATTCAGAATTGATCATGGGTGCAATCGCGATTTGCAAAAGCCAGAAACTTCGAGATAAGCCCATCACGAAAGCTTCGGGAACAGAGTGCAGCGTTTATGGGCCGTACGGTGTTGACTGCATGGTTTTAGGTCCGGGCGTTAGTATTGGAAACAGTCACACCGCTAACGAATATAATATTTTGTCTCAACTCGATCAGGCATCAGATTTTTACCGCGAAGCGGTCAAGAGGTTTTGTTTATGAAGTTTTTATTACGCGAAGCTGAAACTAGAGATCTTCCCCAAATTTACGAACTCTCGACTAGTTTTTCTCTATTGAATCTTCCGGCCGATGAACGTGTGATTGCCGAAAAAATTTCTCGCAGTGAAAAATCTTTCCGCGGTCAGGCGGCGTCTCCAGAGGAATGCGAATTCCTTTTTGTTATAGAGGATGTGGAGAAAAAGAAAATTGCGGGCACGTCTCTGATTCTGGCTAAACATGGAACCGAAGAATCACCACATACTTATTTTGATATCAAAAAAAAGGAAAAGTATTCCAAAGAACTTGGCGTGGGATTTATTCATCAAACTCTCAAAATATGTTTTGATTCCGACGGTCCTACCGAGATTGGCGGGCTCATTGTAAGCGATGCTTATCGGGGCCGCCCGGAGAAATTAGGAAAACAAATCAGTCTGATCCGATTTTTATACATGGGTATGTACCGGCAGAGATTTGATAAAAGAATTCTCTGTGAACTTGCTCCGCCTCTCACCTTGGATGGCCGAAGTGAATTCTGGGAGGCGGTGGGACGGAAATTCACCGGACTCCCTTACCAAGAAGCAGATTATCTTTCGGGGCAGAATAAAGAATTTATTAAAAATTTATTTCCCGAGGAAGACATTTACACCAGTCTTCTCGATGCAAAAGCACGCTATGTGATAGGACGAGTTGGACTTGCGACTATGCCTGCAAAACATCTGCTCGAGAGTATTGGATTTAAATATCTTAATCAAATTGATCCATTCGACGGCGGACCTCATTACGGAGCGCAGCTCGATGAAATCACACTCGTGAAAAAATGCAAAGATTATGAAGTGACTGATGGCAAGGTGGGACATTTTGATGCGATGGCTCTTGTTGGCACAGACGCCTCAGGAAGCTTTCGCGGATGCATGACTTATTTTGATGTCAAAGAGAAGAAAATCGTATTGCCAGAGCCCACAAAAAATCTGCTCAATGTTAAAGCCGGCGACAAAATTTATCTGACACCTATTTCAGAGGGAGTTTTATGAGTTTTTTAGGTGATTTCATTAATGGCGAGTTTATTAAACCATTGCAACTCAATGGTAAGATTGAACGAAAAAATCCTGCCAATACTAAAGAGTTAATTTTCGAAGGCGGATTTAAATTCGAGCATGTGAATCTCGCTTGCGAAGCTGCAAAAAAAGCTTTTAAGCCCTGGTCTGAATTGGCGGTTAGCGGGAGAATTTCGTATTTGATGAGAGTCAAAGAACTCTATATTCAAAACGCGGATAACTTGGCAACAACGATCTGCCGTGAAGTTGGAAAACCACTTTGGGAATCCAAGATGGAAGTTCAAACGATGATCAATAAGATTGATGTCACCGTCAATGACGCTCTTCCGTTGATTGCGGAAAGAAGAATTGAAAATGCCGCCGGGAACATTCCTGGTTTTTTGCGTTTCAAACCTCGCGGAGTGATGGCGGTTATTGGTCCTTTTAATTTTCCGGGACATTTAGCTAACGGACATTTCATTCCGGCTCTTCTTTCCGGAAACACCGTGATTTTTAAGCCGAGTGAACTTGCTCCTGCAACGGGTCAGTTGATTGCCGAAATCTTTGAGAAAGCAAATCTACCCAAAGGTGTATTCAACGTCATTCAAGGCAATGGCGAAATGGGACGGCGTTTGGTCATGCACGAATCTGTTGAGGGGATTCTCTTCACGGGTTCCTACGAAACCGGATTTAAAATCAAACAGGACACACTCACTCATTTTTGGAAAATCTTGGCGCTCGAGATGGGTGGAAAAAACGCTTCCATCGTTTGGGATGATTGTGATTTCGAAAAAGCAATCTATGAAACTCTCGTGAGCGGTTTTGTGACCGCAGGTCAGCGATGCACGGCGAGTAGTCGCATCATTGTTCGAAAATCTATTTTCGAACAATTTATTCATGCTTTCCACGAGGCTGCAAAAAAACTCACCATCGATGATCCTATGAAAGATCCCTTCATGGGACCTCTGATAAGTTCGGAGAGCCAAGACTGAGCCGTTTGAGCACGACGG
>JAYTHU010000103.1:0-1161 GCA_043732305.1 Oligoflexia bacterium | reverse complement strand
ATATGTCCTATGCTCTGGCAGCAACTCTTATAGAGTGGGGGCCGGACAAGCAGCCATCATCAGGAGTTGCCGAGAGATGGGCTCAAGTTGCGCCCGACACTTATAGATTTACGCTGAGAAAAAATGCTAAATGGTCTGATGGCAAGCCTCTGAATTCTGACGATATTAAAAAAAGTTTTGAGAGAAGTTTAAAAGCCCATCCCATTGATCTGCGAAGTCTCGCGTTGATGTTGGAATCTGTTGAGACTCCTTCTGATCATGAGCTTGATCTAAAAATAAAATCCGGTGTTCGGCTGGAGAGCTTGTTAAAGAAACTGACCGAGCCCAATTACAGCGTGATTAAAACTAGTCCCAACGGCTCCATTGATTTGTCAGTGACGACGGGACCATTCTTTCTTTCCGCACTTGCCAATACTGAACTGGTATTGAAACAAAATCCAAATTGGCATGGGAGGCACGAAGGAATGCCGGAGCAAATAATTGTGCGCAAGCCTCCTGCGGACATGGACTCACAAATGGTAATGTTTAAAGACTCATGGCCAAATTTAATTGAGACCTCTTCACTGATCAGTCAAGATACACTCAACCACTACAAATCTGAAAAATATGAAATCCGTGAACGTCCACTGGATAAGTTCTTCCATTTTCGACTTAGTAAGCGGACCGCAAATCAAGAGGGCCGCGAGCTACTGGGCTTTCTTCACGCAAAGACAAAACCTTTTGATTATACCGTCGGACTTTCTGGATTTAGTGAGGCCACCCAGATTTTTCCTAAGGGTTATCAACTTCATGATCCTGCTCTTGTCTATCCCCAAAAAGCAGACGCAGTATTGCCGGAGCGTTTTCATAAAAAGCCCATTGAAATTCTTATCACTCCAGGAAGGGTCTCTGAAACCTTAAGAAAAAATATTCAGCGGACTATTAAAGATGCTACCGGCATTGAGCCTCGTTTTATTTCTGTATCACTTGAGGATTTAAGAACGAAACAAATGACTGGAGATTATGACCTCTATGCGGGAACCGTGGGGCTTGCGGACCCAGATCCTGAGGGTGCAATGTCTTTTTACCTTGAGGGTGAAGTGCCAGTCATATCCACGGCTAATTCATTATTGCGCCGCAAGATTTAATCCAATAAACGAGAAAAGTTTTCTTTTGTCGTAT
>JAYTHU010000102.1:0-123749 GCA_043732305.1 Oligoflexia bacterium | reverse complement strand
TAAACTGCCGCCCGTGAAATTGGTTGTTCACCACTCTGCACTTAGCTCGCTGATGGGACCAGATGTGATTCAAAGATCGCATATTGAATATCGCGAATTTTCAGACATTGGGTATCATTATATTATCGCTCAAACTCACACCGGCAAATGGAGACTTTTTGAAGGTCGGCCCATTCAGTATGTCGGGGCCCAAGCGGGAGCGGGACTCAATCAAGATTCCATAGGTGTTGTGATTGCGGGAAATTATCATGCGTCACAAGCAACGGCAGTAAATCCAACTGTGGATGAACCTTTGCCGCCACCTGAAGCCTTGATATTGCTCGAAGGAATTTTATCCAAACTTAAAAAAGAATATCCGATTCAGGAGATTTACACTCATCATGAAATTAAATTAGCTGGCACTGGATGCGTGACAGAGTGTCCTGCGGCCGGTCCAACTTATATGACTCATATGCTTGAGCAGAAATTTTTGAGTATGGATGTTTCGCGGAAATGAAAAAACACTCAGTTTTAATAATCACGATTTTTTTAATTGGTTTTCCGGTTTTGGCTTCTGTGACCATTGGTAACAACGTCACTCATAGTCTGCCGGAAAAAATAAAAGTTCAGGTTCTTATTAGTAATTATGTTGCCGCATTTGATGGGAAAAATATCAGTGTTTTGAAAGCGGTAGCAACTGACCATTTTATTCTGGCGACTGGCGGCAAGAAAGTATGGACAGAAAGATTTGCTAAAAACTCGAAGAAATCACAAACGAGTAAAACTGCCACGGTTAAAAATTTAATAATTGTTTCTCGCAAAGATCTTCTCTATGTTCGGTTTGACGCTGGAGATAAAATGCCTGGCGGGCAGTGGTTCATCCTGAAGAAAAAAAATAGAAATTGGCTCATTGACGATCTTATCAATGATTTCAACGCCGAAGGAGTTTAAGAATGGCAATTTTGAAAGTAGCTCGACTGGGTCACCCCATATTGAGAGAAGTCGGAAAAAAATTGACGGCCAAAGAGATTGCCTCTCCTGATGTGCAGAGACTTATTGATGATATGATTGAAACAATGCATGAGTATGACGGCGTTGGTTTAGCCGCACCTCAAGTTCATGAAAGTCTCCAGATTGCCGTTATGGAAATCGCCGCAGACAATCCACGTTATGCCGATGAAACAGAAGAATCACCTGTAGATACGGAGAATGGTGTTCCCGTAACCGTGTTTATCAATCCCGTTTTGACCGCCTTGACTGAAGAGACTATGGAAATTTGGGAAGGTTGCCTGAGTGTGCCCGGAATGCGTGGGGCTGTGCGCAGACCGAAGAAAATCAAATTAGAAGCTCTCGATCGAGATGGAAAAAAGTTTGAGCGGATTTTCGAAGGATTCCCTGCAATTGCAGTTCAACATGAGACTGATCACCTTTTTGGAAAACTATATGTTGACCGACTTGTCAGCACCGAGAAGTTTTCTTATTCGGAAGAATATTTAAGATATCACCTGCCAGTCGACGAAGAAGATTTAGAAGTTTAAAGTTCTTAATCGATTTATTGTTTTTTCTGTTCTTCGACCTTGTTGATGATGAGGGCGCGCGTGCCCTGTCTCAACATTTCAAAGTAACTTTTAGCCTTGGCTCCGTTGGTGGTTGGAAGTTCCAATGTTAACGTGGGAATCCCGCGTTCTTTTCCAGCAAAGTTTCCAAGACTTCCGACAAAAAATCCAAATTTTAAAAAGCTATAACTGCCACTTTGTTTTTTCACCGCAAGCTTTAATCTTTTGCAGGATTCTAAATAATCTTTGGTAAAAGCCTTGCTGATAGCATCTTCCGGACCATCATAGTCATAAAAATTGAGCGGAGAATGCACACTCAAAATTTTATCGGGCTTGTAGGTTTCAATGAGCCATTCTTGAAATTGAGTTTCCGGCTCAGAGCCACCAATTTCGCCAGGATTACGTCGAGGGTCTGATTTAAATTTAGTTTTCCAGGTGCTCACAGCTTGCGCTTTAAAATCTTCGGTCGGAAAATTTCTATTGAGATCTACTCCATTAGCGTTCATTCGAGAACCTTTGCTACCAGCTAAAACGCCATCGGGATTTACCACTGGAGCAATGATGATGCGGTGATCTCGACATAGGTCAGGCTCGCCTTTGACCCATGAGACAAGTCTAAGCCCGTAATAAACCGGGGTGATTTCATCTCCATGGACACCGGACAACAGAAGCGTGGTGTTTTTATTTTGTTCTCCACAAACAAAGTAAATCAGCGGGCGTCCTTTGACGGATCTCTTCTCATAAACTCGGTAGTTGCTTTTAAGGTAAAGAGAATCTGACCATTTGGACGAAGCATAAGCTTGCTTGATTTCTTTGAGTAAATCGTCCGCCAGTGATTGGTCGGAGGCTGTTTGCGCACTGCTTAAATTTGATGTCAGGAGGAGAAAGATAAGGGTTTTTAACATTTTTGTTCCCATGGTCGACATTCTTGATGGTTTCTGTCAACATTACACTTAGCAGTGGCCATGTGACAATAGTATAACGCGGATTCGGAGGAGTACTTTGTTTCTCTCATTTTTTGAAAGTTTTAAATTTCTCGGTCATCAATGGCCCCTTTCTCTTTTCCGTATCTTCATCGGTTACGTTTTTCTGCAAGCGGGCATCGGAAAATTGCAGCTTCATTTTTTGACTGAGCCCGTTCTTCAAGAAACAATTTATAAATGGATGAGCCAAGGGATAGATAATCCCTCGTTTCTACATTTCCTGCAGACGGTGGTTCTTCCGCACTGGCAGATTTTTAGTTACCTTGTGACATTTGGTGAACTGGCCGTTGGTCTCAGTTATATTTTTGGATTCTTGGTGCGACCCGCAGCCATTGCCGGGATCATCATGAATTTTAATTTTATGATGTCCGCCGGTTTTGAGAGTCAACTCCTCAATCAATTGCTCATTGGTGTCCATTTAATTTTCTTTGCCGCCGCAGCCGGAAGAGCCATTGGCTTTGATTATTATTTCTATAAAAAAGTCAGAGGAATTTGGTGGTAGTGTGAGTAAGAAAAAAGATCTGATAAAAATTCCTATTTTTGCATTGCCCCAGTCGCATTTGTTCCCTGGAATTTATCTTCCGCTCCATGTTTTTGAGGATCGTTACAAGCAGTTGTTAGAATACGTCGAAGAAAATAAAACTATCATGGCTGTGAGCTATGCTCCGGAATTCAAATCAGGACAATTTTTTCCGTCTCGCATTTGCGGAGCTGGACCTGTCCAACTGGTTAAGAAGTTTGAGACTGGCGAGTCAGATGTCTTAGTATTAGGAACCCAGCGAATCAAATTCACACGATTTATCCAAGAAGTACCTTTCTTAATCGGCGAAGGTGAATATTTAGAAACTGAAACGGATATGCCGGAATCCACACGTGCAGATTTAGTGCAAGATATTCGACAAACATTGATCAGCTGGTTTTTTACTTCGATGGAAGATGCAGAACGTCCCATTCACTTTTTCAAAAATGTGGTGGATCTTGAACTGTTAACTCATTTTGTGGCGAATTATTTTGTGACTGATCTCGAGCAAAAACAATTGATCTTAGAAGACAACAATCTAGAGTCCCGGGCGCAAATGGTTTGGAAAGCTCTCAAAGATATTACCGGCCCTAATCCCGCCCAGACCGCACCATCCGCCGAAATTCTAAACTTTCCCGGCAGTGATGGAAAAAAGAAAACACCACTGAATTAACGCCTCAATATTCCAATGCTATTTTCCCCTCGGAAAATCTGATTAAGACTGATGATAAAAATAATATCTCACAAGGAACTTGGTAAACTCTGGTTCGCTTTTCCAGCATTGAAATTAATCATAAATACAGCTCCTAATAATATAATTCCGGATATCGCTTGAAGCATTGTTAGTCGATTGCCCATGATTCCCCAGGTGAGAAGCAATGCTGAGAAAGTTTGAGTGAGTTCACAAAATCCGGCAACGGATGCTGGAGTTTTTGCGAGTCCTTTAAAAAAGAAAAACAAAGGGATGACGCCGCCAACAACACTCAGCCAAAGATAATTCTTTATAACTACGACTTCAGCTAACTGGTGCCATTTCATAATTTCGGGAGTGAATTTCCCTTTGAAAAGCAAGCTGATCATGAGCGCGAGTGCGCCGATTAAAAATCTCCCGGCCGTTGCTTGTCTCAATGGTATCTCAAGCATGGCTCCGCGTCCCGCGGCGGTACTGCAGCCCCATGCGAGAGCTGCGATGGAAACATATATGATGCCCAGATTAAAATTTATACTTGGAATTTTAAAACCATCGGAAGCAATTGCAAGTCCAGCTGCTAAAGCCACCGCTGACCAAAGAAAAAATTTAGCTCCGAGTCTTTCATTCAGCAACACAGACGCAAAAGTCACCGTGATTAGCGGTTGAAAATTGAGCAACACATTTGCAACAGAGGGATTGAGAACATTTAAACTCATGGTGAAAAATGTTGTGCCAATTGCGCTGCCTAAAACGCCGCTGAAAATTAAATATATCCAAGCCTTACGTGAAACATTTTTTATTTTATTAATTCCAATAAGACCAATGGGAAGGGCGAAGACCAGGCAAAACAGATGCTCATGAAAAACCAAAACTTCTTCATCAAACTTAGTGTTGAGAAAAATCCGAAAATAAGATTCGGTGCCCCAGAGCGCGGCTCCAATAATTATAAATAGCGGTCCGATCACAAGCCAAGGGCGCGAGATTTTTCTGATTGTCGTCATGGCTGATAGTACCAATCCCTAAAAAACCGGACAAGTACTTTGCCGAAAATTCTGAGTTGGACGCACTGTATTATTCTCGTTTCCTCATTGACCAAAACATGACAGTCCCTCTAGAATCAGAGCATATTTATGAGCGTAACAACTGAAATTATTTTTGCCATTGCCTGTATCACTATCAACGCCTTTTTTGTAGCGGCAGAGTATGCGCTCATAAAAATACGCGTGTCCCGAATGCAAGAACTTGTACACAAGGGGAATCGCCGCGCATCCCTGGTCATGAAAATGCTTGAGGATGTGGACGGCTACCTTGCTGCTTCGCAATTTGGAATCACTCTGATGAGTTTGGGTCTCGGAAGTATAGGTGAGCCCGCAATTGCTCACTCACTTCTAGAAAGTTTTCCTGAATTTTCCGGATATGGTTCTCTCGTTCTCCACTCCGTCGCCACCGTACTTGCATTCATTATTATTTCTTATTTCCAAATCGTAATTGGAGAACTCGTTCCCAGAGCGTTGTCTATTAGACGAGCTGACGTTTACATCATGCGACTAGCTCCGGCATTTTATTTTTTCCGTAATACCTTGCGCCCACTTCTTTGGGTTTTCGATAGAAGCGCCAAAGGCATTCTATATTTGCTCGGCGTACGGGACACGAACACACGTCAGAGCGAAAGATTTAGTGAAGATGAATTGCGCTTGGTGCTTACAGAAAGTGTCCAACGGGGATCTCTCACTGACACTAAACTTGATTTGATCGACAATGTTTTTGATTTTTCCAAACGCACCGCTAAGCACGTCATGATTTCTAGAGGCGATATTGTAAGTCTTGATCTGCATTCGGCTCTTGAAGGCAATATGGTAAAAGCGAAAGCAAACAACCACACTCGTTATCCCCTTTGTGAAGGGTCGATCGATCAAGTGGTGGGCTTGGTGAATTTTAAAGACGTCCTGTGGCAGAGTGAAGAAAGCCGGGAACATCTTGATTTCCAAAAAATAAGACGAGAGATTTTGTTCGTGCCTGAGAACCGTCCGCTCACAAAGCTGCTCAAAGATTTCCAACGCAATAAAATTCACATGGCCATTATCATTGATGAGTTTGGTCTGACTTCAGGTCTTGTGACCTTAGAAGATGTTCTTGAAGAGTTGGTTGGAGAAATTCAGGACGAGTATGACCAAGAAAAATCCAATATTCAGCTGTTGAGAGATGGAAGTTATGTCATCGATGGTGCGACGTTAATTGAGGAAGTTGAAGAAAAGTTGGGAATTGTCATTCCGAAAGTGGATAACACCACTATTGCCGGCGCGGTGCTTTCGCAGCTTGGCCGTTTGCCTCGAGTAGGGGACAACACTCAGTTTGAAAATTTTCAATTTTCTGTGCAAGGGTTGAAAGGTCGAAGAATCAATCTCATTAGGGCAAACAAGAAAGTTTCTCGGACATGACTTTAGCTACCCTTGTGATTTATGCCTACACTTCTTTTGTTTCGCCGTGGAGTGTAGGGCCAGAAATTGTCAAAAAATTTGAGGCTAAATGTGAATGTAAAGTCATATTGATTGATGTCGGCGATGCAGGTTCGATTTTAAGCCGCGTCAAGCTCGACGGTTCTGCATCGAAAGCTGATTTGATCGTTGGTTTGGACGCCGCAAACCTAGGCAAACTCGAAAAACTCCCTGAGTGGGAACATGCTGTGACCAGACCTTTTGATCATGCCCCTTTGGCCTTTGTTTATAATTCCAAAAAATTATTAAAGCCACCTGCCTCTTTGGATGATCTCCTCGATCCTCGTTTCAAAAACCAAATTGCAATCGAGGACCCACGTCTTTCAACAGTGGGTGAAGCCTTTTTATTCTGGGTGATCCGAGAAAAAGGTGAGGAGGGTGCTTGGGATTACCTATTCAAGCTCAGAAAAAATATTAAAATTGTCGCTCCTAGTTGGGATCTGGCATACGGGTTATTTAAAAAAAATCAAGTGCAGCTTGTTTTAAGTTTTTGGACAAGCCCTGCCTATCATCTTCAAGAAGAAAAAAATCCTGATATCAAGGCTGCTAGTTTTCAAAAAGGTCATTACGTGCAAACGGAATATGCCGCGATCAATCCTCAATCTAAAAACCCACTTGCCCAAGTTTTTTTAGATTTTCTATTGAGCAAAGACGCCCAAGGATTGATACCCAAGAAAAACTTCATGTATCCACAAAATGCCGAAGCTCCACTCTCTCCTGCATTTCAAAAGCTAGGAGTAGCTCGAGTTTTAACCCCCTTGGCCGGGGACTACGTCGAGAAGAACTTAGACTCATGGCTCAGTCGGTGGCGTGAGATTTTTTCTAAATGATTTTTGCCTTTTTTGCTTTTTTCCCGCTGGCAATACTTCTTTCGCGATTGCACGGATTTGATTCTCATTTTTTCGCTTCAATTTATACGTCCGGGGAATTTCTATCAGCGCTAAAATTCACTTTGATTCAAGCTTTTGTGAGCAGTGTTGTTTCAACGACTCTCGTTTTGATAGCCATTCCTGGATATGCCGTTTTGAAGCGCGGGAAATTTTTGGCACGAACATTATTAATTTTCCCACAAATAGTTTCTACAATATTTGTTGTCTTGGGATTGCTAATCACTTTCGCTCAATTCTCTGCTGGATTTCCTTTTGGATTTTGGGGAGTGATCGTTGGACACGTGGCCGTCAATGCAGGATTTTGCCTTTTAATTCTCGGTGAAAAGGCTTCCCAGATTGAATTGCAATGGGCGGGACTTGCCGAATTTTTAGACGCTTCCCGGCTATTCTATTTTAGAAAAATCATGTTGCCACTATTGCTGCCTGTTTTTGCCAGTACTTTTGCCTTGGTGTTCGTTTTTTGCCTAGGAAGTTTAGTCATTCCACTTTCATTGGGTGGTGGACCGCAAGCAAGCACTCTTGAGGTTTTGATATATGAAAAATTGAAATCAGCTGGAGATATTAGCGGAGCAGTGGGTGTGGCTTTTGCTCAGGCGCTATTGCAATTTGGAGTTTTTCTAGCTGTGTATCGTAAACTTCCTTTTGTCAGGCAAGAAAAAGCGAAGGCGAGTCAAATGGCTTCCGATCTATTTGCCTGTTCCAAGAAACTAAATTTTAGATTTAGTCTGTTGGCTCTTTGGACAGTGATTAGCATTTTATTTTTACCTTATTTAAAAATAATTCAGATGGCTCTTGAAAATTTTCCCACATTTCCTGCCATGCTTGAAAATGGGCTCAATAATTCATTACTCCTGTCTCTGCTGGTAGCGCTTGCGGTGGGAATGACCGTGATGGTCTTAACTCTGTTGTGGAATATGCGGGGGAGTTCTACTCTATTGTTAAAACTTCCGACGTGGAGTTCGGTGATACTGGGTCTTGCAGGTTTTATTCTTTTTTCCACTTCGACATTCAACAATTCCATTAGCTTATTTTTAGCGCTGACAATATTTGAAACATTGGGAATTTATCTGATTGTCCAAAGAGTCATTGCCTATCCCTTGATGGAAATGCAGCGAAGATATTATCCCGTCATGACCATCTGGAAGGGCGATTTCTTTTTTATGATGAGAAAAGTTTTCTTCCCCTTGAATGCTAAAGTCTATTTGTTGGGCGGACTTTTGGCTTTCTCTTGGTCCATTGGGGAATTTTCTATCGCTTCAATTCTTTCTCCAGCGGGCGCCACTTTGCCACTTTTTGTGCAGTCGCTATTGTCTCAGTATCGTTTAGAGGGAGCTGCGGTTTGCTCGCTCTTTCTTTTAGCTTTCGGAATAATAGGATCTCTAGCAAGCGAGGCGCTTTTGCATGGCGAAAATTGAGAATTTAGTTTTTATCCAGGATGGTTTTAAACTCGTCATTCCCAACTGGGAGTTCAGTGATGAAAAAGTGAGCTGTGTCCTCGGAGAAAGCGGAAGTGGAAAATCTACTCTGCTGTGGGTGATGGCTGGACTGCTAGATCCTAAAAAGTTTTCGCCAAAGGGCTCTTCCCCTTTCAAACTTATAGTCAAAGGCAATGACCTGGCCCTTTTCCCACCGAGTAAACGTCAGGTGGGAATCGTGTTTCAGGATCATGGGCTCTTTCCACACATGACTGCTTGGGAGAACATCGTGTTTCCTGCCGAGGCCAAAGGGCTTCCTAAAAAACAATGGTTGGGTGAAGCGGAGAGAATCACCGAAAGACTTTCTCTCACCAAAATTATGAAGAAGAAAACAAAAATACTTTCAGGTGGAGAGAGTCAGCGAGTTTCTTTAGCGCGAGCACTATTGCTCAAGCCGAAAATTCTTCTCTTAGATGAACCTTTCAGTGCTCTCGATGAGAATTTGAAAACTCAGGCCAGGGAGTTGGTCCAAGAACTAAATCAGGAGTTCAAGATTCCTTTTGTACTCGTGACTCACGACCAGAGAGATGTGGAAGCTTTGGCGGCTTCCGTTTTGATGCTTAAAAATGGAACTGTTGAAACCATTGACACTGCCAGCTCTTCATAGTCCTTATAGCTTGGTTGTCTGTGGCATATGCCTTGCTAATAATTTGAAATGAAATGATGCATTCTCAACTCATAAAAAATGTCGTTCTATTTTTATGCCTGTCTGCTATTCACCTTAGCAGCTTAGCTTCCTCGAAATCTATAAGTCCGTTTTCGGCTTCCAGTATTTGTACTCGTATTCTAGATCTCTCCCAAAAACTAGAACCATTTGAAGGACACGTCGATCCTTCTCCAGATGATATTCATGTTGTGATCGTGAATCTTGGTATTGAGAAAAGTTTAATTTTTGGGCCGATTAGAGATGAACTTGAGTCAGCATCTATGGGAGCAAATGGTAAAGAGTTATGGCAAGGAGTGCGCCGGAGAATTTTGGCTTTGCCCATCGATTTTCCTGAGATTTCAGTGTTTAAGAATCTAGTGTATTTCGCTGATGCTGATCCTAAGCTCTCGGAACTTTTAGAAATGACACTTGGTGACCTTACTCCTTCAGATAAAAGAACTATTCTCTCCCTTACAAAAAAACCAGTACTTCGATTATTTGACAATCGAATACAGCTGATCTTTAAAAAAGGTATAGGCGAATATTTTAAAGATATGGTTACCAACCATCATGCTAGAAATTATTTTCGTTACCGAACTTTAATGTGGGAATCAAAAAACCCCAGCGAAATATTGAAATATTTCAACTATTGGTCTGTCCTAAGTAAAACTCAGAATGAATGGACGAGTCGTGAAGTTGAGCGTCAATTAAATTCTATTGATAAAGGTATATTAAATATAACTTCACAATTGCTGAGTTCTCAAAACACTTTTCAGAGAAATTTCGGCGATGATGTTTTGAATTCTCTTGTGCGGTTGACTGATTATTCTCGATCCTCCATCTATTTGACCAATTCGGTGGTAAATGGTCGGCTCTTGATTTCCGTTAGGAAGAGTAGATCCGAATTAGAAAACCAGTTTGATGCATCTCACGCTCCTTCGCTTCGATTGTTTTCAAATCAACTCAAGGAAATAGAAAACATAATTCTCGCGAAATATGCACGTGCTCCGCTCGACGATCGGGATGTGCTAAATGGGATTGCAAAACAACGCTTGAGATTAAAACTCGGGATACAAGCGCAAACACAAAATTAAACTAAAACTCATCCAGATCGGGAATTCTTCTAAAAGCAATTCTTGTGGGAGCAGCTTCTTCTTGATCGTGAGTTGCGCCTAGATGAATTTTGTCTCTTCCGTGTTTGGCATTGATTTTGTCCATCACGGAAGCAAGTTTGTCCAAGCGAGGATTCTCAAAAAACGAAAACTGATGAGAGTCTTGTTGGATAAGATCGGAAAAAACAATATCCACTCTCAGTGGTGTTGATCGTTCAGGAAATTCTTCCCACAGTTTTGTGAGTTTGTGATTGAGGCTCACGGTGTCTCGAAGTTCATCAAAATAGTCGGTGCGCTCCCAGGATTGCTCAAAGTTTCCGGTGAATTTCACATGCACCGTCATTTTCCTTGTGAAGCTTCCCGTTTTTCTAAGACGGATTGCGAGCTTTGATAAAAGCTTTTTTCCAATATCAAGCGCGCCAGCGCTGGAGCGTTTTTCAGGTGGCAGAACATGTTGATGACTAATGGAATAGGTTTTAGAAGCTGGAAGATCTACCTCTTCGCCTTTAAGCCATAAAAACATTCGCGTGCCCCAGATCCCGCCCCAGAGTGATGTCATTTGATCTTTATTTAGACTCAGAAGTTTTTGGATCGAATGAATCCCTTTTGCATTCAGCTTCTGTTCCATTTTTTCACCGACCCCAGGCAGATCTCTGAGTACCAACGAATAAAGTTTCCCGGGCAGATCGGATTTTTTAATCACGGTCATGCCATTTGGTTTCTGCATGTCCGTTGCAACCTTTGCCAGAAATCTGCTGGTGGCAATTCCAATGGAACAGGTGATCGCAACACCTACTGTGTCTTTAATTTTCTGACGAATTTGTTCGCCGATAGCTCGAGCTTTTTCTTCAGTACGTTGTGACCCAGTTAGCCGAGCTGAAAATTCGTCAATCGACATGACCCCATCAACCGGGATGCAGCTTTCAACTGCTTCTTTGATCTTGTGATGATATTTGGTGTAAATCTCGTGATCGGCTTCGATGAACTGGATGCCAGGACACATGGCGCGCGCTTCAGTCACCCGAGTTCCAGTTTTCACTCCGTAACGTTTGGCTTCGTAGCTCGCAGCGATGCAGCTAGTTGTGTCCGTCATGACCGCGACTACGGCTACTGGTTTCCCACGCAACTTAGGATTTTCTTGCTGCTCGCAAGATGCAAAAAAACTATTTAGATCAACGTATATCCAGGACAGTAGCTCAGGCATGTTTATGTTTGTATGCGGCATAGGCCACAAAGAGAAACTGAAGCACTAACACGCCACTGACGTATTGAACTCCGCCGCCGCCAAAACCATAACTGTGAAGTCCGACGCCAAGAACAAAGTTTACGCCGTACCAAGCCATTATCACGCACGCAAAAGCGCAGACAGCTGCAGATAAAGTTCCAAAAGTTTTGAGCCATCCCGAAAATCTTCCGTGCAAAACTGCGAGATATCCAAGATCTGCAATGAGTGCCCAAGTTTCTTTTGGATCCCATCCCCAGAATCGACCCCAAGAATAATCGGCCCAAACACCACCGAGAATTGTTCCCGCAGTCAAAAGCAAAACTCCAACTTGCATCGCTCGATATGTATAGAGAGCAAGACTATTGAGTCTTTCACGATTTTCCTTTTGTTTTCCTCTAGCGTAATAATAGAGCCCGATGTTTCCGACACCCGTTGCAAGGGCGAAAGCTGCGTAGCTGAGAGTGATGGTCAAAACGTGAATAGTGAGCCAGTAGTTGCTGCGCAGAACTGGTTCTAGCGGACGTATGCTCTGATCCAAAACCGCAGGAACCGCGTCTCCAACTATCAGCGCGAGAGTTCCCATCGCCGCCCCGGCCATTCCAATAAACCGTTTCTTATAAATAAATTCGAAAATAAGTCCGAAGGTCACGCAACCCAGTGAAACCCAAATAACGGATTCGTACATATTCGAGACGGGCGGTCTGCCGGCAATGTAGCATCGAAATAAAAATCCCAAAACATGAATGCTCCAGCCAACGAGAGTCACGGCAAGTGCCGTACGTCTCCAAGAAAAAGCAAAGAGCAAAGTGGCCATCAGATAAAAAACATACGCCCATCTGAATGGGTGCAGTTGATTGTAAAGAACTTCTGCGTTGAGATCACTGCGGGAAGGATAAACATGTGGGGCAAGTGAAGTTGCATATTTTCTAAAATCGCTAGTGGTTTGCTCGAACATTTCTGGGCTATTTTTTGCAATGGCTGTGAAATATCCTGCCGAAACTTGAGTGAATTTTTCTTTGGATTCATCTTTCAGTTCAGAGAGCGCTAACCAATCAGCGGATATTTGTTGCGGTAAAAGTTTGATCGACTGACCAGAAATGATTTCTTGGTAAGCCAAAACTTGATTATTTAAGCGAGACACTGCGGAAAAGTAATTATTTAATTTATGCTTTGCTTTTTGCTGCTCGTTCAATTGATTGAAAAGTGGCACCAACTGTTTGTTCTGTGTGATGTCATTGGGACTTAGAAAAACTTGAGTTTCTGGAATTCCAAGATCTTTTTTTAATTGAAGATGTTTGATCTGAATGAAGCGCATGTCACGCCATTGATCAGGAAAAAATAACCAAGCGAGTACTAGTTCTGTGTCGTTACGTTTTTGGTATCCCTGCGAACCCGTGATGAGTTGAACCGTTTCACGTGCGAAAGTGTCGAATGGTTTTATTCTTCCACCGTCTTGAACTGCTAGATGTTCAAAGCTCGCCACGTCTAATGCGCGAGCATTGGTTCCGAAGAGAGTCAATATGAGGGCAAAACTGGAAAGAATTTTAAAGGTTTTCATGGTTTCTTTTTATCAGTTTTTGCCATGATTTAGAACGGTAATATATATTTTCCAAGGGACGGGGCTTTGAGTCATTTTTACAAGACATTGAGAGCAGAAAGGACTATAAAATGAGGGAATGTTACCTACAGATGTCACCTCAGCCACTATAGCTGCCAACTTAGATCGCAAAGATTCGCATCTGCAAATTTGCCTTGAGGAAGGGATCGAATTTTACTCCCCGACTGCTAGTGGTTTCGCGTCTTTTCGATTCGAACATGACGCTCTTCCTGAGATCAACAAATCCGAAATCGATCTTTCTGTAACACTTTTCGGAAAAAAGTTAGACGCTCCGCTTTTTATTGGCGCTATGACTGGCGGAACAGAACACGCGGCATTGATCAATCGTCGATTGGCCGAAGCCGCGGCTTTTTGCCAAGTGGGAATGTCACTGGGTTCTCAACGGAAAATGTTGGAGAGTCCGATAACTCGAGCAAGTTTTGACGTTAAAAAGCATGCACCAACCCTTCCCTTGTTGGTTGGAAATATTGGAGCCGTACAATTAAATTATGGTGCGACAGCCCAGCAGATTGCAATACTGATTGAGTCGATTCAGTGTGATGCTTTTAATTTTCATCTCAATCCACTCCAAGAATCTATTCAGCCTGAGGGGGACACGAATTTTTCAGGCCTGATGAATAAACTTTCGGAATTGATTCCAAATTTAAAAATTCCGGTAATCATTAAAGAAGTCGGGTCAGGAATTTCTCGAGCCACTGCGCGTAAAATTAAAACATTGCCGGTGGCTGGCATTGAAACTGCCGGGGTCGGCGGGACGTCTTGGTCTAAGATTGAAAGCTTGAGAGCAAATAACACCATTCAAAAATCCACCGGTGAAATGTTTGCTCGTTGGGGAACTCCAACTCCTGAAAGTATTATTATATGTCGTGATGAATGTCCTGATTTGACGGTGCTTGCTTCCGGTGGACTGAGATCCGGAATCGAAGTTGCTAAAGCGCTTGCCCTTGGGGCTGATGCGGCGGGCATGGCATTGCCATTTTTAAAAGCTGCCGAACAATCAACCGAAGCCGTAGTAGAAGCTATAGAAAAGGTTTTGGAAGAGTTACGAGTCGTGATGTTTTTGACCGGTTCGGCAAATGTCTCAGAACTTAAATCTAAAACTTTGCTCAAAGCTTTAGATCTTACGGCAGTTGAATAATGAAGATGTTTAAAGGTCGTGCTTGCGGAAAATTTATTTTAGTTGGAGACCATTTTGTGGCTCACGGCAGTCCGGCGATTGCCTTTCCGATTCAAGCGCTCAACAGTGAAGTCCAGTTGCAATATATCTCCCAGAACTCAAATCTCATGAAAACCCAAATGCAGGCATTGATTCAGGGAATCGCTGCTCCCATGACTGTGAATTCAAAAATGACGAGCACTTTCAAAACAACTTTGAGCGCGCTAGGCATGAAAGATAATTTCGAACGTTGGACTATTTTATCTAAAACTGATTTTCCTACTTCACGTGGGTTTGGAAGTAGTGCGGCTTTTTCTGCTGCCCTTCTCAGAGCGATGATTGAGTATAGAAAATCGCTAGGTCAGTCATTGCCCAATGAAACGCAAGCTTCAGAAATTTTGCAAACTATGGAAAAAACATTTCACTCTAATCCGAGCGGTGTTGATGCCACTGTGGTTTGGACAGAAAAGCCCCTATTGTTTCAAAAAAACTCTGAGCCAATATTTATCCATAATTCTTTAGTCGATTTCATCTTGGTAGACAGTGGTGAGCGCAAGGGAACGTCCGAGTTAGTGAAGCTTGTGAGCGGAATGAAAGATTCCAACCCAAGTCTTTGGGAGCGCTATTCTTTACGAGTCAAAGTGATGGCTCATGAAGCCGAAGAAAATTTACGATTCTCAGGACGGGAAAGTTTGAAAATATTGAGTGAGATCGTCAGCGAGGCTCATGTGATTTTGCGTGAGCTGAGTTTATCGAATCCTGTTATCGAAGAAATGATTTCCTGCGCTAAATCCTTGGGAGCGCTCAGTGGAAAAGTAAGCGGCGCCGGGACCGGTGGAGCCATTGTTTTGCTGGCACCAAAGGGTGACGGGAAGCAAATTTCTCGAAAAATGATCGAAAATAAAATACCCGTTTTGGCGTTAGTGGAGGCTCATTGATATGAAATTTGATTGGGAACATTTAGAAATTTTGCCTGATTCCAAAGTGGCTCGTGCGTTTTCTCCAACCAATATTGCCTTAGCAAAATACTGGGGCAAACGTGACCTGAGTTTAAATCTTCCACAAAATAGCAGCCTATCTGTGACTCTTGACGATTTAGGATCTTTCACGACTGTAGAATTCAATCGAGAATTTACCGAAGACAGTATTTTTCTTGATGGTAAAATCAAAATCGATGGGTCTTTTATCAAGAAAGCCCGCTTAGTTTTAAATCTATTGAGATCTAGATCTTCTTCCGCAGGTGGATCTCAAAACGACGTTGTTTTGCCCGTCTTTGCTCGCATTCAAACTCGCAATAATTTCCCCACAGGTGCCGGGCTGGCATCATCTGCCTCGGGGTTATCTGCATTAGCACTGGCCGGCTGTTCCGCATTAGGACTAGATATTTCCAAGGAAGAATTGTCGGCGATATCCAGGCAAGGTTCTGGCTCTGCTTGCCGCTCGTTCTTTGGCGGATTTGTCCAATGGAATCGCGGTGAAACTCCCGACGGCAGTGACAGTATTGCTGAGAGTATCGCCGGAGTTGGTCACTGGCCCTTGGGTGTTTTTGTAGCGATAGTTGAGGAGAAAGAAAAAATGAATCCCTCCACTGACGCCATGGAACTCACACGAATGAGTTCTCCCTATTTTTCATCGTGGGTTGAATTCGCAGAAAAAAATGTGAAAGCGATTCGTGAAGCTGTCATGGAAAAAGATTTTTCAAAGCTTGCCGTTTTGAGTGAAGAAAATTGTCTTAAGATGCATGCTTCCGCCCAAGCTTCTTCACCGCCTCTTTTATTTTGGGAAGCGCAGACTGTTGCTTTGATGAAAAAAGTTTGGGACATGCGCAATCGTGGATTCAAAGTTTTCTTTACAATTGATGCAGGTCCTAACGTGGTTATTTTCTGCAATGACATTCGCGTTGGTGAAATTAAAAACGAATTGCTGTCAATTTCTGGGATTCGGGTTTTAGAATCTTCAATAGGCGATGGCGCTAAGGTGCTTGATGCCTGAGAGATCTTTTGAAGATATCAATCGCGAGTATCTTCCTCAAATTGAAAAATTTTTCACAGAATTTTGGGATGCAAAAGCTAAAAAAACCACTTTAGGTATTGAACCTTTGAGTGTCGAGATGTCTCGCTACCAACTTTCTACTGGCGGCAAACGTTTGCGCGCTCTTTTGCCACTCTATATTTTCGCTGCCTACGGAAAAGATCTTACCCTTGCAATCCCACTAGGTGCTGGGATTGAAATCATTCATAACGCCACGCTTATTCATGATGATTTGCAAGATGGCGACAAACTTAGGCGCGGAAAACCAACTGTTTGGATGAAATTCTCCGCTGCACAAGCGATCAACAGTGGGGATGCGATGTTTTTCTACGCTCTTCAATGTTTTGAAAAGTTAAATTTTCCCATCGATATAAAAAGTCAAATTTCTGCTTTGGCCATTGATTCCACTTTGCACGTGATAGAAGGCCAGTCCCAAGAATTTTTAATGAAAACTGAAGAATTTCCGAAAGTGGGACGCTATCTTGATGTCATTTCGGGAAAGACGTCCGGTTTGTTTAGACTCCCTATTTTATCTTCGCTTCTGGCTCTTGGACTTGGGACAAACTCCGAAGCTGTTAACAGTGATTTGATTGCAGTTGCCGAATCAGCCGCGGATGACCTGGGTCGTCTGTTTCAAATTCAAGATGATCATCTCGATCTTTACGGTGCAAAACAACGTGAGCAGAAGGCCTCTGATATATCCGAAGGTAAGATAAGTTTTTTTGTGGCACACGTGAATGAACATGGATTAAAAGTTGATCGCGCAAATCTAGCTAAGATTTTAAAAACTCCACGAGAAAATACTTCGGCTGCACAAATTGATGAGGCCCTTGACATATTTGATCGGTCAGGGGCTAAAAAAGCAAGTCTCGATTACATGTTGGCGATTAAAGAAAAGTTGTCCATTTCTTTGGAGCTTGAAAAATATCCCGAGCTTAAATCTATTTTTGTGAAGCTCAGCCAACTTTTTTTATCCTTAGTTTAGCGGACGATCATTCGGCGAGAAGAAGTCCTTGATCATCCCATTCAGGGATAAAAACTGTACAACCAAGACTCTCGATACTTTTAGAGATGCCAGAGAGTTTTGATTTTTCAACCAAAAGCAAAATGCAGTCGCCGCCTTGCGCACCTGACCCTTTGGCACCATACACTCCCGTGATCTCCGAAATATGTCTTACAAGTTTTGAAAATTCTAGTGATGCTACTTTGTACTTGTTTAGTGTCGATTGAAATTCATTGAATGCTTGGCCGAGGTCTTTAGAATCTGACTTTTTCCATGCACCAAGAGCTCGTGTGACGCTGTCATTGAGTTTGGAAATCATTTCAAGATGAGAGTCTGGAAATCCTTTTAGCTTCAGTTCTTGAAGGTGAATGTGTGTGGCTTCTTTTTTCCTGGAGTGCGCCAAAATTAAAATCGATTTATCATTTTCCCAGGCTGGCAGCTTTGCTCGAGAAATCGAAGGATTTTCGCTTGGGCCATCTGCTGAGACAACTTGAGTGGCGGTGAGTAGATTTGTTCCGCCAAAGTATTGTGTGAGTAAATCTAAGCCAGATGGTCGAAGAGTTGCTGTTCCATCGTCTGCAGTGACTTCCCAATAATCCTTAAGAAGTTTTACTGCCGACGCCATTTCTGTTTCAACCGAATGGGGCTTATAAGTGGAAGTTGGAGCTAGAGTTCTTTCGATCCAATTCCAACTCAATAAAAACTGAGCAGAAGATGAACCAAAACCCATGGTGATATCCATTGGGTCTACAAAATTTAATTTCGGCAAAGTTAATTTTTGGAGATTCAAATCTGACTTGTCTAGGTTCGCGTTTTGATATTGAAGCCATAGTTTTCGGGCAGGGGAGTGAGGATGAAAATTTATCGGCAAGGTCCCAGGTTGAAGTTTATAGCGTGGCTTCAGCGCAGAAACGATGGCCTGGTTTCCAGCAAGACAAGTGTACTCTCCAATAATAAATATTTTTCCCGCGCAAGACACTGTCATGTCACACTTCTGCAGGGAAATTTTGGATTATGAAAGAAATAGTTTGTGGTGGCTCAGGACTAAAGCCGGTTTCGATGCCAGCGTTCTGTTTCATTTTGGAAAACAGTTCAATAAGAGCAGCGTTATCAGTAATAATAGTGGTCACTTGTCCAAGAAGTTTTTCGGTCAATCCATGCGGTATTTTTTCAAAGATTTTGGTTGTCCATGAGATGCTGATCCAGCGAAGTGACGCCATTCCTAAAAATAAACTCCACCCACAAAATAGGCGAAATTCTTTTTCTTCGACTGGAATATCTAGCAGATATTGCACGGCACCTTCAGCATCTGAATCTAGACTTTTCCATAATTCCTCTCTCGACGGAACGAGCCTTCTACCAAGTTTTTCATCTTTAATTTGATCTTTGAGCAAATTTATTTTCTGGAGAAACAAACCGAACTGATGAGCTTTGAAAATTCTTGCTTCACTCGCTACAAAGGCGCTATCCACCGTAGCCATGAGTCTTGTCAGCATTTCGCCAACAATTCCAGCCACGTAAAAGCAATACTCATTCACTTCAGCCAATGAATTCAGGACGAGCTCGGAATTTTCGCCTTCAACTGGATTTTGTTTTTCTGCTTTCTTTAAAAACAATTTCATGCCTTCAGCCATTTTTAAAACCGTATTTTGGATGATCTGTTTTTGTTTCTCTGGAAGTGAATGGAGTTCTGAAACAATATGAAATGTGTCTTTCAGCAACAAAAGTTCATCCGCCAAAGCTGAAGTTGGATTGCTTTCCTGCCATAATGCAACTTCAGTTTCTTGAGGGCGAGCCAATATGAAATTCTCAAACATTTCTATTTGTTCAAATTTAAGATCAATATTTTCAAAAGCTGAGTCCTCAAGTGTGTCCAGCATGCGACATAAAAGATAAGAAATGGCTACGCGATTTTTAAAAGGTTCGCGCAATTCTTTGATGCAAAATGCAAAACTGCGGCTGACCTGATCCAAATGCTTTTGGTAGAAGGCAGTAGATGTGGTGATTGATTCCACGGAGTAACTCATATGGAACTCGATGACCTGACAGTCTCAAGAATCTCTTTAGCGCGACTCAAAGACACGTGTCTTTCCACTTTTAAGGCTTCAGCCAATCGACGACTGACTTCCGTGATTTCATGAATGCTCGCTCCAGCAGCGAAGGCCAAATTAGTGGTGTGTAAATTCATGTGCCCTTTGACAATACCCACAGTGGATAAAGCTTTGAGAGCCCCAAGATTCTGAACTAGTCCAACTGCCGCACAAATACGCGCGAGTTCCTCTGCGGAATTCACTCCCAAAATTTTCAAAGAGATTTTCGCGAGTGGATGAACTCTCGTTACTCCGCCCACAATTCCTACAGCCATTGGAACTTCTAATCGGCCAACCAAATTATTTCCAACCATTTTCCAATCCGAGACGGGTTGATATTTTCCAGTGCGTGCTGCATAGGCATGAATGCCTGCCTCTACTGCGCGCCAGTCATTTCCTGTCGCAATTAAAATGGGGTCAATACCGTTCAAAATTCCTTTATTGTGTGTCGCTGCACGATACGGATCAGATTTTGCAAAATGCGCCGCTTCCTGAATTCCAAGGCCTAAAGAAGGGTCGATATTTCTGATCGTCACTTCGCAGACGACTAATTTTCCGTCAACTAGATTTGAAAGAATGCAGAGCCCAACTTGCTCGCCCGTGAGAAGTTCGATCTCTGGTTTCATGCTTTCGCAAACCTGATTGATGAGGTTTGCCCCCATCGCATCGCATGGGTCGCAGAGAACGTGGATAACAAGCATCTCTCCACGTTGATCATCACGAGGAACTCTTCTGAATTCTAAATTTCTAACGCCTCCGCCGCGAGCGACGAGTCCAGGCAAAAAACTATTGCAGTGATCAATAAGTTCCAAGCGGTTTTGCGCGAGCACTTCAATTGTTTTTGAAATATTTTGGCAGTGAGGGATTTGGATTTGCCCGATGATAAGTTTGCCTTCGGCCCAAGTTCTTATTTCTCCTGTTGTGGCAACCCATTTAGCCGTGGCACTGGCAGCAGCAATGATAGAAGTTTCTTCGACGGCCATAGGGATGAGAATATTTTTTCCGTCGATTCTGAAATAGGTAGCAACACCAAAAGGAATCGGAAAATAACCAAGAACGTTTTCAACTAAGTTTTCGGCGATTTCAATCGGAACGGGAATTTCTCCGGCTAAGCGCGAGATATCATCGTCATCTAGATTCGCAATCACTTTGACGCGCTCCAACCGCTCTTGCCGAGTGATTTTATGAAACTTCGCCATGAGGGCGTTGAAGTCGATGGGTATTATTGGATCTGTCGATTTTGGCGGCGTGACTGATGAAGCCATTGAATCTCCTGATTTTTTAAAGCTTACGAGGGGTCAAACTAACAAAAATCGGAGAGGTTGGAAAGCGGCAATTGACGAGCTGCCAAAAACAAAAAGGAGAGGCGTCTTGCCTCCCCCTTTTCAAGTTAGCCGTAAGAGCAGAATATTATTTGCTGTCTCTTCTTCGTTTAGCTTTGTCGTGGCCTAGATTGCGCTTGGTGGCTTTCTTGTCTGCGCGATCAGCTTTGACGTCTTTTTGTTCAGCTTGAGCACCCTTGATGTCGCCATTTTTGACATCTTTTTGCTCAGCTTTTTCATCTTGACGAGTGTCTTTGCGTTCTTGTTTGAGCTCTTTTCGGTCTTGATGAATTTCTTTAGTGTCTTGACCAACTTGACTGTCTTGAGCAAAAGCAACTCCACTGATCATGAGACCGGCGGCGATTAAAATAAGCTTCTTCATAAATTCTCCTTAGTGAGGGTTAAGTTACTGTGAAACATCTTAACTATGTATTATAGCAAGGGCTGGTCCAAAGAGCTAAGTATATGAAATCTATAGTATTAGTGTAAATAGGTATCTAATATTTCCTAAAGCTGAGAATTCATCTAGAGCATATGAGCTATTAGATTCTCGGTTCTCAAACCCGAGAATCAGATTGCGGGCATTAAAAATGACATCTGCGGAATGGCCTCAGGGACTGCTCGAAGAAAAGCAGTCAGGGCCTAAATCAATTGGGGGGAGAGGCTGGTGGGGCACCAAAAGCCAGTCCGCAGTGTCTGTTCAAAACTAATTCAAAGATTCTGCGGGGATTTCGCCGGTATCCGAATTGAACCCTCCAAAATCAGCGGACACAGCGGCAGCTGATCCATTGGCATTGGGTCGAGGGAGAAAATTGACTTCTTCAGCGGTCACTGATGTGTGCCAGCGTTTTTTGCCTTGTTCCTCGGTTTCATAGGTTGAAAGAAATCCTTCCACGCAAACTGAAAATCCCTTTTTCAAATTGTCTAAGCAGATTTCAGCTTTTTTTCCGAAGACATTAACTCGATGCCAGTCCGTTTTTCGTTCGAGTAAACCATCCTTGGTTCTCCAATAACGATTTGTTGCTAAAGACAAAGCCGCGAAGCCTTTTCCTTCTCTACTGGTAAGGGATTTAGGATCTGCGCCAAGTGTTCCAACGATAATAACTTTATTTAATCCATTCATTTTTCAAACCTCCTTCAAAGTTTATAATGAAGAAGACTTTGCAAAGAGGGGGCAGGAGTGGCGTGGGGCCTGAAACGTCGGCGTGCGAAAACCACGGACGAAAATATCCGGATTCCGACCGAAGGTTTTAGAATTTTTTGATTTGGAAATTAAATATCTTTGCTCAAATGAACAATGACTTCACTTCCTGCGGAGTAATGATTCCCGTTAAACCCATTACTGATTGTGATTGGATAAGCGTTGTTGAGAATATTTAAAATATCGACGGAAACTTTAAATCGCTCAAACCAACTCTCGCCGTGAAAACTATAGCCCGCAGTAGCGTCAAACGTGAGGTGCCCGGGCAAATTTGTGAAGTTGCCGGGCCCAGTTCTTAAGCCGCTTCCATAGAGCGATTGCAGGGTGGTAAAGAACTTAGTGGAAGGTTTGTAGGTAACTCCAAGATTCGCCGTGGAGATCTGGACGTGATCCAAATATTGCCAATCTGTTGAGGGAGTGGTGTTGGTGAAAAGTCCGCCACTCAATCCATTTCCTTTGGCGATTTCATAAGCGTAGTTAAAAAAATCAAACCAGTGCGCAGAAAGGGTTCCCTTGATGGAAAGTTCAGTTCCATACGCAAAACCCTGTGCAAAGTTGTAGGGCTGAGCAATAGAAGTGTTGAGCAATTGCGTGTCATCGAGCATGTTGGTTGCGCTCTTATAATAAGTGTTCACCGAAACAACGTGATCCGCCAAAAGTTGACTGATTCCTACTTCGTAATAATCATCTTTTTCGGCCTTCACATCGAAACCAGTGAGACTTGATGCTGATCCTAAATTTACAAAGGTATCTCGTAGATTTTCGACGGGGGCGGGCTGAAAAAGTTTTCCGTAAAACACATGTAATTTTAAAGTTTCATTGGGAAGCCAATTGAGGCCAATGCGTGGTTGAATCAATCCATCGGATGGACTGGCATTAGAAAACATGAACTGAGTGATATCGCCGCGAACGCCAGCGTTCAATATCCAATTTTTACTGATTGTCCAATCGTCTTGAATATAAATACTTTCAAAATATCCGGTTTCGGCAGCAAAATCAGAACTGCTTGAAAAACTTGGAGCTACACCTATGCTTACAGGTTGAGTGGTTGTGGCACTGATTCCACCCGTGGCTTGAGAAAATTGTCCTTGGAATCCGAGTTTTAACAAATGGCCCGCGCTAGTTGTCCCATCGCCGGAGATAAATCGTTCTGAATAATCTCCTTTTAAACCAATATTATTAACCGGACGACTTTCTGTAAACGTGGATGGAGTTGCGCCCGCGATTTGATTTGGTCCCACAAAGCTTGATGCGAGATCATTTGCGGAATCATTCTTCACGCCGATGTAAGAATATTTGTAATAGGGTGCAATCTGGACAAACGAGGTATCACTCAGATTGTGCTTCCAGACGATTTGCAAATAAGAATCCATGGATTGTTGAGTGTCATCGGTTGTTGATGGAACCCAATTTACCGGTCCGTTGCCGAACTGATCCTGATAATTTTGCTGGAAGTAGGGATCTTGAGATGAAAAATTAGAAGGAAAATTCGGAATTTGATAAGAGGTGTAAGAATTAAAAAGTACAAATGAAACTTTGTTTGAATTGTTCACTTGCCAATCTATTTTGGCAAACTCATTTGTGCCCCAGGAAAAATCGTGAACAGCAGCCCATCCGCCTTTGGTGATGTTGCTTGTGGAATCAGGTTGGGGAGTGTCTAAGCCACGATCGGTTCGAGTGTATCCTGCAGATAAGAAGTAGTGAACATCACCGTTAGAGTTGCTTCCGCTATAAATCAGGGAAGGCGAGGAAGTATTGTAGCTTCCGTAATCGAATTCTAGAGTTCCGCCAGGAGTTTCACTTCCAGTTTTTGTGACAATGTTGACTACGCCTCCCAGTCGCTCACCAAATTCTGCTGGAATTCCGCCAGTGATAACTTCCATGTGGTCAATATTTCGAGGGGTGAAGGCGTCACCAAAAGTATTTGATGGCGAATCCGGAAGTTGTACGCCGTCAATTTGATATTGAATGTTGGCGTGATTCCCGCGAATATAACTTTGTCCGAACGGTCCAGAGACAATTCCAGGAGTGGTCGTTGCCATAAGTTTTGGCAGTTTGATATTGTCCCCTTGCGGGAGCATTTCTATGTCGCTCTTGTCTATTTGGGAACTACTTACTGAACTGGAGCTCTGAGTGAGTTTTTTTTTGGCGTGAACGTTGAGAATTATTTCTTTTGGAGCTTCGGGTGGAGTTTCAGGGGCCGCGCCAGGTGGAGCTTCCGCGGCGAACACTTGAACAGAAAAGAACAAAAGTATGGCCGCGAGCATCGAAGAACCCCCTGGATTTTCTGTTCGGATCATGGCATTCAATAAGAGGCCTTGCAAGTTGTTAAATGACGATGAATTCCGGAAAAAAATCCGGAGGAGAGTGGCTAATGCATTCACTAGTGTCCGGCGTAGAGTTTATTTTCAGAGGTGGGTTCATGATGTATCCGCTTCTCATCTCAGGACTGATCGCCTTTGCCGTCATTTTTGAAAGAGTTTATTCCTTTCGCAAACGATATTTGACCCCGCAAAATCTAGTTCGCGATGTTTTGAAAAAAGTTAAAGATGGAGATTTTTCCGCAGTTGAAACGATTTGCGGAAAATTTGAAACGCCAGTGGCCTCAGTACTTTCATGTGGAGTCGGACATTTTAGCAATCCCGTTGCCGAAATGGAATTGGCGATGAAAAATCAAGCTGAAGAATGGATGCCTCTTCTAGAAAAGCGAATCGAAATTATCGATACGGTTATCACCGCGGCACCATTGATGGGGTTACTTGGAACAATCACTGGAATGATGGGGTCCTTTCGCGTGCTTTCTGAAAAAGGTGTGAATGAACCCAATGCAATCACTGGCGGTGTTGCTGAAGCTTTGATTGCTACCGCCACGGGACTCATCATCGCGCTCATTTGCTTGGTTGCTTACAATTATCTCTCACAGAAAATAAAAGAATTTATTTATGAAGTGGAAGCAGCAGCTAGCAAACTTGTGGAATTTAGAATGGCTCACGAGCGCACCAACAAATGAAAATCAGACAAAGACCGATAAAAAAAGCACGCATTGAAATCATTCCGATGATCGATGTTATCTTTTTTCTCTTGGTCTTTTTCATGGTGCAATCGCTTTCGATGACCAGAATAAATTCAATGCCGGTGAGTCTTCCTAAAACGGCGGCTAACCCTGAAGCCATCAAGCAAGATTTTATTTTGACTATTCGAACGGGCGGAGAAATTTTTTTAAACAAATCTCCGGTGAGTTTAGAAACTTTAGGGAGTCAGCTCGCCTATGAAATGCATGATGCTCCACAAAGTGTGGTTGTTGTGAATGCCGATCAAGGAGTCAGTTACGGCTTGGTGGTTAAAGTCATGGACGTAGCTCGCCAAATTGGCGTGAGAAAATTTGCGCTGGCGACTGAAGCCGACGGTAAAAAGAAATGAATATCGCCGAGATAAATCGAACTGAATCAAAAATTTTGGTGAAGGCTTTTTTTCTCGCGGCACTGGTCGAATTTTCAATTCTCACTGCTTTTGGAATTCAGGAACATTGGCTCGCTCATCCGCAAAAAGAAGGATTGGACGAATCTAAATTTATTCAGGCTGAAGTTTTTCAGCCGCCCCCCGAAGGTCATCTCACTGAAGTGAAAAGAACAGCAGCTCCGCGTGTTCATGAGCGCGTCATCAGCAAAACTACGACGACGACAAAAGCTCAAAGAATTTCCACGCCAGCCGCGGTTGAAGAAAAAAATCAGACGGTAGCGGGCCCTCAGGCTTTAGCCAATCATGGTCCTGTCGCGCTTGTTGCCCCGGCGCCTTCCATTCCTTCTTACTTGCGAGACAAAGATATCAACTCGAGTGTGGTTATTGAATTTCTGGTGAATTCTCAAGGGACAGCCGTCCCACGTTTAATCGGTTCAAGTGGGAACGACGAACTCGATGTGATCGCATTAAATGCCGCCAAACAATGGCGCTTTCGTCCTGCCGAGCAAAATCACCAGGCGATTGACTCCAAAATCCGCCTGAGAATAAACTTTGACGTTCATTAAAGCAGCGTTGAAAATCCTAAAAACAAAGCGCTGCCGCCAAAGGCTTTTTGAGTGAAGCCGTAATAATAGCCGAGTTTGAGTGCAATGGGGAAGCCGTAGAATACTTGGAAGTCGCCTTTGATTTCGGCACCGGTGCTGGCGTAATAAGTTCCGAATCTTGTCGACGTGAGACTCCCGCTATTAGAATCGTAAAATCCCCCATCGAGGGTTAGAACATCGCCGACAAAATCAAGTTGTAGAGAATTGCAAAATGCAGGAAGTGTCCCCAATCCGCCATACGGGTAAACAAGTGGGATACGGTATTCGATATTCCCGTTGTACAAAGATGAGCCAATAAATTCTCCGTATGGATATCCGCGAACTACAAACGGTTGGATAAAAAAGGGACTGCCATATTCTCCACCTGCCTGCTGCGATCCCGTGAGAATTGTTTGTTGCGGAGGGGAAACCCAAGCGGCCAAATGAAATTTCAAAACGTTGCGTGGGGGCAAAGGCTTTCCTGAAACGTAAAGAGTCGCTGAACCATTCACGTTGTTGTAGCTCGTGTTTCCCCATGGGGTCATGTAATTGTAGCCTGCAGTCAGGGAGTAGCCATGTTCGATACTGATTTCATAATCTTTGCGGGGATTAAAATTTGTATAGGTGAGAGTGAGACCGGGACCCATTTCGGTAAATAGGTAGCCTGGGTAGTCAGTCATCTTGTAAGAAAACATGGGACTTAAAACCCACTCGTTTTTATTTGGCTGCAAGAAATGTTGAGTGTCGATAGAACCGTAAATCAAATGTTCGGCTGACCCTAATCCTGCGAGATAAATATATTCATTGGTAAAATAGCCATCGATCAAAAACGGTTGTGAACCGTTCGTGTATGAAACTGTTTCCGTTGGTTTTTGAGCACGAGTGTCGAACCCAAGATCAATCGCATACTGATGAATATTCAAAGGATCCTTGCCTGAGGTTGAAATATCAAAAATGTTTCCACCGGGGACAAAGTTCACATAAGGAATCCAATATTGCGGAAGTAAATAAGAAGACGGTTTGTAATCTTGTTCCGCACTTGTGAGTATGGCAGGCGCCGCTGGTTTCTCATCGGCCGGCGGATATTGATGCATTGGCGCCAGTGCCGCTGCGGGAGGCACGACCGCGGAATCATTAAGAGGCAGGGCTTCGATTTCAAAGCCTTTAGAAGTCAAACGAGAGAAAAGAATTTCCTTGGTCCAGGAATCCACCTCTGGAGAATCGGCATAAGTGGTGACGTTAGTCACCGCAGTGATAGAATTGTTTTTCCACTTGTACACATTCATCACTCCGCCCAAACTTGCAGAGAAATAAAACACATCCGGCTCTAGATGATCAACGACGGGAGCTTTATGAATGTCGCCGATTTTTGCCGCTTTAGTGAGCGCGATGATCTCTGGCTTATCGTTATTCACTAGCGTTTCAATCCACTCGTGTCCCAAGTTGTCTCGATGGGAATAAATGATGGCGTCGTGATTTTTAAATTTAAAGTAATGAGGGGTTGAAACACGGTGGCCGAAAGGGGCGGCATAAATGGTTTTGACATTATTTCCGTTCGCATCAGATTGCGCAAGGGATGTTTGTGTGCCGGATGCGATGACAAATATCAAATCGCCATTTGGTAAAACAGACGCTTCGCGAGCGCGAAGACCATGAGTCAAACGTTTCTGTTTTCCAGTTCTTAGATCGTATTCGAAGAGATCGCTGTACTCGTTGTAATGTTTGTAAGGTTCAAGGCGATCAAAAATAATAGTTTGCGAATCTCCACTCCATGCGACTGAATTTTCCACCACATATTTCCCATCGGTGATGAGAGCTGGTTTTTGAGTGAGCGAATCAAACGGAGTGCTGGTGTTGGGTCTCACCCAAACTTGTACCGTGGGATCGTCGTTGAAAATATTTACCACTGCGGCAAGTTTCAAGCCATCAGGTGAAATTCGAGTAGTCTTATTATAATATCCTGGCTGATCGAGAGGTTTTCCGTTTCCGGCACCGTGGGCAGCGAGAGAATTCAGCTGTGCTTTAAAAACGGTTTCGGTCACATCATACATATCGTTTAAAAGACTTGCATAGTCCTTGCCGAAATCTTTTTCGGCGGGGCCGTTGATGAACCACGGCATGCGGTGACCATATTGCTGATTTAAAACGCCATAAATCTGGTCGCCAGCAACAGATTGAGTGTTTGGTATTAAACTTAAACTATGTATTAATTCATAACCTAAAAAATAGGGTCTTTGTCCGCGTGGCCAAGAGGGAATTTGAGTGGCATTGATTCGATCAATAGTTTCTAAACCCCTTTCGCCGGTCTCCTGGAAAGCTCTGCCAAGTGCAGAGTAATAGTGACTTCGTCCACGGCCCACGGGAGTGAGACGACTTTCCATTTCGACAGCTAAGCCTTCCGTGTACCATCTCGGCAAAAATGAATTCGGTTTCCAAACACTTCCAAAAACAGAGTTAACAAAACCCATTATTCCAGAAGACGGTTCAAAATTTAAAATGTGTGTGAGTTCATGCTGTATCAGTTCTCTTTGCCAATCGTAATATTCACTCGTTGAATCGTCAGCTGAGGGCAAAACTGGAAACAATTGAATAGTTGGCCGAGGAAAACTTGTTGCCGAACCGTTGGAGCTATCCGTGATATCGGCAAGATTAATGATGATTTTTCTTGCTGGAGGGGTGTGAATCAAAGGTTGGAGTAAATCATTTGCACGTTCTGCTTCTGCGGCAAATTTCAACGCGAGATCTGTTTGAGTGCTGTCATATATAATTTCAAAATGAGTTGTTTCGATGGCTTTCCACTGCCGATAAGGGTCTACGGGGAGAGCCGTTCCGGTAAAACCTAAAATTTGGGACTGGGATGGAGCTCCCCAAAAAATTAAGAAAATCAAAAGTGTCGAAAAAAAGGATCCAGATGCTGCGCTTCGTCTTGATGAGAGCTTATTTTTCATTTGTAAATTGTGGCCTGACATGTAGGATGTTGGCAATTACTTTAAACAAGGAGACGGAAATGACCGCGAGAATTTTAGTTATATCATTGGCAGCGTTTATGTTTTTTGGATGTGCGAAAAAAGAAGTCGCTCCCGAAGCTCCTCCGGTTATTACTGACTCTACAGCTACTCCTGCGGTTCAAGATACCAATGTTCAAAGCAAAGACCTTTCGTTTGATGTTCAGGGCAGTGACAGCGGAAACATCGCTGGTCTTTTCACTTTAAATTTCGATTATGACAAAGCAGCTATGACTTCTGATGCAAAATCAAAAGCTCAAAAAAATGCTGATTGGATGAAAGCTCATCCTGATGTTGTTTTACAAATCGAAGGTCATTGTGATCGTCACGGATCAATCGAGTACAATCTTGCACTTGGCGAAAGACGCGCAAAAGCCGTCAAAGCTTACATGGTAAATATCGGTGCTGACGCTTCCAAGATGACAACCATCAGTTACGGAAAAGAAAAACCTTTAGACAATGCTGAATCAGACGCCGCCGATGCAAAAAATCGACGAGCTAACTTTGTTGTTCAAAAGTAAGAGATTTTTTTTAACACTGATTGGAATCGCGGCGTTGACCTCTTGTGTGACGCCGCAACCCCATCTTCCTATGGTCTTAGCTCGAGAAGCTCTCGCTGCTGCCAAGGACGTGGATGCTGCAAGATATGCCCCCGGATTGTTTTACAAAGCCGAAGAATCTTTTCGTAAAGCCATGAATAATTACAACGACAAGTCTTATTATGACGCCATAGTTGGTTTTGATTCAGCTCGAGAATTTGCGGAAAAAGCTGAAGATATGGCTCGAGTCCAAAGACAAAAAGCAGGAGATGAAGCTCTATGAAAATTAAAAACTTTCTTTTACTAAGTCTTGCCATTCCACTTTCTGCCTGCGCATTAATGACTCGAGACGAGTTGCAAAAGCAAGACGAAGAAAAAAAACAAATGAAAGATCAAGTCACCCATATTCAGAGGTCCAAAGCTGATGATGATTTGAAATACAATGACGTCATGGCTGATCAAAGATCTTTGAATGGACGCATGGACGCGATCGATCACAATCACGAAGTTTCCGCTAGTTCCGTGAAACAAGAATTGGACAAATTAAGAAGTTTAATAGATCAGCAAAATGAAAAAATTAAAATGGTACAAGAGCACATAGATGCTACCGAAATTCGTCTCACTGCTGCCATCCAAGCCGCGTCCGGTGGAATGGCTATTCCAGCAAGTCCTGCGAGCGTAAAATCTTCGGTGCCTGTGTCCGCGACTGGCGGAATTCCCGTGACAGCTCAAATAGACCCAGTCCCGGCGGGCCCTCTTGCTGAAGCTGAAACACTTTTCCGGGCTAAAGATTACAAAAAGTCTATCGTGGCCTTTCAGGCCTACATTGATAAGAATCCCAAGGGAAAATCTTTGCCTGAATCGACCTACAAGATAGGTGTTTGCTTTGGTGAATTAGGCTTCAAAAAAGATGCGAAGGAATTCTACAAAGATGTGATAGATAATTATCCGAGCAGTTCATGGGCAAAAAAAGCAAAATATCGTCTGACCAATCTGAAATAAAATACGTTCTCGCCATTGAAACCAGTTGCGATGACACTTCTGTTGCCATCGTTTCGAGCGCAGGTTTTGTTCGCGCTATCAATAGTCAAAATCAAGATGACGTTCACGCCCCTTTTGGTGGCGTGATTCCCGAACTTGCTTGTCGAAATCACACCATGCGCATTGGCCCACTGATTGAGAAATCAATGAAGGATTCTAAAATGGGATGGGATGAAATTGGCGGGATCGTAGTGACTTCGCGACCGGGTTTATTAGGATCACTGCTTGTTGGAGTCACTGTTGCAAAGACTTTGGGGCTTGTACACGACTTGCCTGTTTTAGGAGTGAATCATCTCGAAGGGCATTTGTACGCGCCATTCTTAAGCGATGAAAAATTTAATTTAGAGAAGAACTTTGCCGAACCGTTTGTCGGTCTCTGCGTGAGCGGTGGCCACACAAGTCTTGTGCATTCAACGAAATTTGGAAAATATAAAGTCCTTGGACGAACCTTAGACGATGCCGCCGGTGAGGCTTTTGATAAATTTGGAAAAGTCATTGGGCTCGGCTATCCCGCGGGACGTTTGATTGACGAGCAGGCGCAAAACGGAAATATAAAAGCTTTTGATTTTCCTCGGCCACTCTTGCACTCCAAAGATTTAAATTTCAGCTTTTCCGGATTGAAGACCGCGGGTCGAGTGAAGGCGGAGAAAAAAGACTTGTCGATTGAAGATATCTGCGCGAGCTATCAAGAGGCAATCGTCGATGTTTTGGTCGAAAAATTATTTAAAGCAGTGAAGCAGGCGGGTGTCAAACGCGCGCTCATTACAGGTGGGGTTGCCAGTAACTCTCGTCTTAAAGCCCGTGCAGAAGAAAAAGGAAAGCTTTTAGGTATAGAAGTTTTGATTGCGCCACCGCGCTTCTGCACTGACAATGCGGCGATGATCGGCATGATTGGAATTTTACGCATGAATCAAGGCGATAGAAGTGATTTAAAACTTTCGGCACTCGCCACTAAGAACACCAGTGAGTTAGGGTAGGGCATGCATTCAAAAAAAGAATTAGATATCAGACTTCAAAAAGCTGGGGTTCAGCCGCTCAAAAGACTCGGCCAAAATTTTCTAGTCAATGGCCCCATCTGTGATCGCATCGTAGGTGAAACTCTTCGTCATCATCCGAAGACTGTTGTAGAAATTGGTCCCGGCCTTGGTGCTCTAACAGATGAACTGATCACCAAGACTGATGGAAAATTTGTGATGGTTGAGTTTGACAGTGGTCTGGTGAAATTCTGGGAAGAATTTAAATTAGAAAAATCTCTCGATTTTCATATTATTCATAAAGACGCTCTCCGGATGGATTGGGCAGAGGAAAAATATGAGGCGCCAGCAAGTCTTGTAAGTAATCTTCCATATTCAATTGCGGCTTCTATGGTTATGGAATTAAGTCCACTGCCCGTTTTTGACTCTATGGTTCTGATGTTTCAAAAAGAAGTCGCCGAAAGAATCATGTCTACTTACCAATCAGATGATTACGGTTTGCTTTCAGTGGTTGCCCAAAATTTTTGGAATATTCAAAAGCTTATCGATGCGGGACCTCAAGATTTTCATCCCGTGCCCAATGTTGGTAGTCGCGTTTTAAGTTTTCAAAGAAAAACAACGGGACTTCCCAAGCGTCCTGAAAAATTCATAGGTTTTGTTAAGCTCGCGTTCTCGCAGAGAAGGAAGAAGTTAATCTCAAACTTGCGAGGAGGTTTCGAAAAAGAGATCCTCATCGAAATATTCTCAAAGTTGAAAATCGCTGACGCTGCAAGGGCACAAGACCTTACGTCAGAAATGTTTCGAGATCTTCACGATAGTCTAGGGAGTTTGTGATGCGAGGTTTTCTGTTTTCTTTCTGTATGATTTTGTTTTCAAGCTTGAGCTTTGCTAATCAGCAAAGTCTTTACGGTTTAGGTGCCAACGCACAATCTCTAGGTAATTCGAATAGTGCACTCCCTCTTGACGCTTATTCGCAAAATTACAATCCAGGGCTTATGCAATTTCAAAAAGGGTCTTTGTTTTCATTCAGCATGGAAGGAGCGATGAGCTCTTTCAACAGTATCAGCCAAGTTCAGACTTGCACGACTGCGCTTTACGGCGGTTGCACCCAAAGCAATTCGGATGTGAACACAAAAACGGCAGACACTTTTTTAGCTGCGCTTGGCTTTAAAACTCCGCTGGGTCATGGAGAACATCCCATGAACGTGGGATTTTTTATTGTGGCCCCACTTCAACAGCTTATGGAAGTGAACACGGAAAATAGTTTCCTGCCTCAGTACTCAATGTATCTTGCGGACACCCAATACTTCACCGGCGGAATGAATTTAAGTTTTAGTCTGGGTGATTCTTGGGCGTTCGGACTAGGTGGACAGCTTTATCTCACGATGGCCGGCAACGCGCAATTTGAGCTTCCCACAGGTGGCAACTCCACGGGCCAGGTCAAACTTGACGCCAGGCCTGGATTTGCTCCAACCGTCGGAGTTATCAAAAGTTTCAACGATGCTGGAATCAAAGTCGGCGCGAGCTACTTTGGCGTTCAAAATGGGCAATTTGTTCTAAATCAGAGTGCTGCTATTGGTCTTTTGCCCGGAGGGACGGGCGCTCCACTCGCGTTTGCTGTCAATTCGTCCGTGATGTTCAATCCGGAAACCTATGTTCTCAGCACCAGTTATCAAAATGACATTGAATCACTGTCATTTTCTGCCAACATCGAACGCTGGAGTGGCTACCAGTCTTCTCAGATTGTAATCAATTTCCAGACGTTTCAATCGACATTTAGCCAGACATTGCCTCTCATAAATTTCCACGACACCATCAGTTTACACGGTGGGTTTCAACGAAAATGGCAGGCTGTGGCCGCACGGATTGGCTACGCTTTTGTGCCCACGCCGACTCCCGATTTGAGTGGTGATTTGAACTTCATGGATTCGGACAAGCACGAAGTCGGACTTGGATTTAGCATTCTCAACTTGGAAAAAGCCCTTGGATTCAAATCTCAATTGGATTTTGCGGGGCTTGTGCATTATCTTATGCCTCGTCAGGTGACTAAAAATTCCAGCGCCTCTTTGGGTTATCCCGGTTACAAAATTGGTGGAACGGTTTGGAGTTACGGCATCACGCTGACCACGGAACTCTAATGTTAAATGCATTCAAAAAAATTCTACAAGATTACTTTCTCGCCGGCGTTCTAGTTTTAGGACCACTCGCGATTTGCTACATGGTTGTGAAAGCAGTCATTGAAGCAGCGGACTCGGCGCTTTACACCAATCACTGGATGCCTGTGCACATTCCCGGTCTAGGTTTCCTCGTTTCTATTTTATTGATTCTATTTGCAGGATTTTTAGGAAGAAATATTTTGGGCCGATTTATTTTCGGATTGGCCTCGGATGGATTTTCTCGCATCCCTATTTTAGGATCTGTTTACACCAGCGTGAAGCAGATTCTAGAAACTCTTTTTGTAAATCAGGACAAACATTTTAGAAGAGTTGTTTTGGTGGAATTTCCGCAACGTGCTGGCTGGTCTTTGGCTTTTGTGACTTCAGAAATCATCCCTGATGAGATCCAGAAGAATTTTGACCAACCCATGCTCAGTGTTTTTCTCCCAACTACTCCCATCCCTACCAACGGTTTTTATTTCTTCGTGGCCCGCAAAGACACCAAGGAATCCTCGCTCTCCGTCGAGCAAGCCTTCAAAATCATCGTGTCTCTAGGTTTAGTTGTGCCCTTGCCCAAAAAGGCGTAAGGTGGGGAACTATGGGAATCAAGATCATTGCCCAAAATCGCAAAGCCTTTCATGACTACTTCATTTTAGAACAATTTGAAGCCGGCCTGGCTTTGACTGGAAGCGAGATCAAAAGCCTACGTGCAGGCAACGCTCAGCTCAAAGACTGTTATGTCATTTTCGAAAAAAACGAACTTTGGATTTTGAATTCTCACATCGGGGTATACTCCGCTTCGAGTTACAACAATCACGCGCCAGAGCGACGTCGCAAACTTTTAATGCACAGGCGTGAGATTGATAAAATCATTGCCGCTATGAAAGAAAAAGGCTTGTCGATGGTTCCGCTGAAACTTTATTTCAAAGAAGGTTTCGCGAAAGCAGAAGTCGCACTTGTTAAAGGGAAGAAATCTCATGACAAGCGAGATAGCATCAAGACGCGCGACGTGAAGAGGGAATTGGATCAAGCTCTAAAGCGGCGTTAGAAGCTTCTGCCGAAGCTGGACCAATTCCTAACAGGGCTTGTTTTTCTGCCAGCATCTGTTCCCAAATGTGAGTGGCATCATGATTTTTCGGATCGGGTTTGATGTTCTTTAATCGACCAATATCTATTTCAATTTGCGTTTTTAAAATATCCGCCATGTGATTATAAGTTTCGCAATACTCTTGAAAATCATCACTCTTACGAATACTTAGTTTGGCGTTTTTGAAATCGCCTCGACAAAGCATTTTCATTTTTTCCTGAATCAAAAACACCGGCACAACAATTTGATGTGAGATTCTCGCTCCTAAAAGCGCCATGAAAAAGCAGTAGGCTAAAAACGAACCTAGTAAAAAAACGTTCGCAATATGAAGTTCGTCAGTGAGAGAAGCAATAACACTTGGTGCGTAAACCAGCAATGTTTTTTCAAAAAGAGAGTAGTTCGAATTCAAAAGATAGAGCGAGAAGCCAGTCAGGAAAACACCAAACATGATTCCAAAGCGCGTGAGAAAATAAGCGTGCTTGTATTGTTGCTTTTGCAAAATACTTTGCGAAGCCTGGCGTTTGCGCCTTTCTGAAAAATTCATGGGTTGGTATTTGGGTGTCCGTATCATATAAACTTATCGGCATTTTCTTGCAGAATCGGACTCCTATGCTAGACTTTTGGTATGAATAACCCGGAAATTTTCTCAAAATCGAAATTCTCTATCATATCAATAATGATTTCCGTTTCAGGGCTGGGCTTTGGCCTTGCAGGTTGTTCTCATTCCCCGGACAAGCCGGCCACGCGCGAAGAAATGGAAGGCGAGCAAAGCCTGAAAAAAGATCGCGAAGATATCGCCGAACTTCGAAAAGACATTCCCGAAGAAACTAAAAAATCAAACGATCGTCTGGCCGATGTTCTTCTTCGATGGAAGCAGCACAAAATGGATCCCAGTGAGCTTCGTGAAAAATATGATGATGAAATTAGAAAAAATAGGGCCGATTTCGAAAAACGGATAGGGCGCAAACGCGACGACTTCAATCACCATACCGCTGAAAAAAGAAAAAGTTTTCAAGATAAACAAAAAGAGGACCGCGATGATTTTCTTTCCGGCAAATACTCTTCCGAGAAGCGTTCATCGTATCTGGAAAATCAATCTGTCGAGCGTGACCGTTTCAACACCGACTTGCGTGATGAGCGTGATGAATTCGAAGACGTAGTTCGTGAAGAACGAAAAACATTTGAAAACGATATTGCCAATCGGCGCACAGAATTCAAACAAGAATTCCCCGAGTATCAAAAAATTTACAGTGAGATGAAAGCTGCCGGAGATAAAGCCAAAGACGAACGCCGCGAAAATCCCGTGCCATATAACGGTTGGCCCTACAAAACTGAAGGTGCTCCAACCGGTAGCTCTAATCGCCCCGCGCTTCCTGAACAAACGGATGTGAACAAAGGTGGCGACGGCTGGCCCGCGAGTGATCCTTCAGAATTGAATCAAGTTGCGACACCTTCTAAGCAGGGTCACTGATAATTAATGCGTTAATTAATTTTTATCGTAGTCTTTAAAAACTTTGCCGACTTCGTCTGAACTAATAACTTTGAATTCGCCGCGTTCGAGCCCACCGAGTGTGAGTTTGCCGATGGCGACTCGACGGATTTTGAGAACGTCAAAACCAATTTTTGCGAACATTCTTTGCAACTGTTGATTTCGCCCTTCGACCAATGAAACCCGAATCCAATCGTACTGAGCTCCAGTTTTCATTTTCTTAACTGACAAAGCTTTCACTTTGCCTTCAGCTAAAGTGATGCCGGCTTCTAACTTCAGCAAAGCTTCAGGAGTAGGTTGGCCATCTAACTTGACAAGATATGTTTTTGTGAGTTTTTTCGAGGGGTGATTGAACGCTTGAACAAAATCGCCATCGTTTGTTAAGAGCAAAAGTCCTTCGCTCTCATAATCCATACGTCCAACGGGAACCACGCGAGTTTTGAAACCAACAAGCAGATCCTTAACTGTTGGGCGTCCCTCGGGATCTTTCAACGTTGTCAAAACACGAGTAGGTTTATTGAGAATGAGGTAAACGGTTTCGTTTTTCATCTGAACAAGCTTGCCGCGAACTTTCACGGAATCTTTTTTGGGATTGATCTTGTAACCCATTTCGATCACAACTTTACCATTCACAGTGACCAAGCGGTCTTCGATCATGTCTTCAGCTTTACGACGACTAGCAATCCCGCAATCGGCGATGAATTTATGCAAACGGACGTAGAGTTCGTCCTTGCCTGCTATCAAAACTTTCGATTCTCGTTTTGGTCTGCGTTCAGATTTCTCGGCTGCTTTGTAGGCTGGTTTTTGGTCTGATTTTTGTTCGGGCACTTAAACTTCCTGTTTTAGATTATTGGCGCGGGGCTTCTGTAAAGTCATGCCCTTCGCTAGTTCTTTTAGTTTAATATACAGTGTTTTGTCATCTGGAAACACCTGGTCAAAGGCGATTTGGGCCGATTCGAAAACATTTCGGGCAAAAGCCTCGGCTCCGGGCTCGCCAGTTTGTATCAACTGCAGCGCTTTGTCGAGGGTGGACACAAGTTCGACATAGTAGGGATCGCTGGTCCGATAAACGTAGAATCTCTCCAAACGCTTCAAATGATAGAAAAGCGCCGGAAATTCTCCGAGATGAGCGAGCCGCAAAATCTGACTTTGCCTGAACGCATATCCGGAAATACTTTGCGCGATGACGCCATCATCGTTTATTTCAAATCGAACTTGAAGATGAGGTGTGAGTTTCACTCGCTGAACCACATGAGAATTTAATTCCAAAAGTGGATTGTAGGAAAGTTCTTGATCGGGGGCTAACGGATAAAGTTGATAGCCCTGAATCCGCACTTGATTATTGTAAGTGCGCACGGAAATTTGTCCTTGAGAATTTTTCTTCAGTGCGATCACTCGCGTGTCGCTTTCATTGATCAAACGTAAAGTTTCTGCTTCCAACACAAGTGCTGTCTCAAAATTTTTCACCGTGTGATAAAGATTTTCATTTTGAGTGAGTCCGATGATTTGCATTTTCGAAAGATCCCATAAAGGATCGAGAGAAAGCGCCACTCGATTGGCTGTATAAAACGCACTCAACAAATCTTTTACATCTTTGTGAAGTTCATTTTTTCTTTCCTGCCAAAATGCCATCTGTAGACATTCCGAGAAAAACTGATTGATGAGTGTGGGTTGGACGGGTTCATTTTCTCGACAGAAATTTTTGAGATAATGATACAAAGCCACGCGGCCCGCATCTTCTTCGGTCAAATGGGCGAGGATAAATGTAGTCAATTGACTGACTTGTATTGGGCTTGCCATCATCTATAAGGATAAAGAGCCGCGACCGGACTTGTCTATAGTATTTTTCTATGCTGAGATAGAAGGATGTCAAGACAACTGCATCCCGGATTATTTGGCGAACACCCTCAACAAAGTCTTCAAGGATCAAACGGTTCCTTCGGAGGTTCTTTAGAGCGTGAGTTCGAGGGCTTGTTTAGCAGTGAGCCTAGTATCGTATTAGACAAAATCGTCGAGCTTAAAGAAGAATTAGACAAGTTGCGGTTTGATTCACAGGATTTCAGTAAGCAGCATGGATTCAAAACCGAAAAAATTCTTCAGAGACTGACGGTTTTCGAAGAGCGCCTCAATATGATTCAGCGTGAAACTCAGGACAAGTGGGCCGAACTTTCAGGTCGAGTTCGTGAAAAACACATGGGCGAAGCTAAGGTAGAAACTATCATCGAACGCCACAACCAAATCATTCAACAGTTTGATTTACGTTTGTCCCAGGCTACCAAACTTATCGACAATCAATCTCTGGCCATTGTTAAGCAACAAGAAATCATTGACGATGCCCGCAGGCAAATCGAACGGCTCAAAAAACTCTAGTCTTTGAGCCGTCCGTTTATTGCAAAACCATGTAACTTTTCAATTAAAACATTCCTGGGAGTAAGAGACACGGTCTAGCTTCCGCTTTTTTCCCGCAATTTTCACTTCTGGATAAAAACTGCCCGAATCAAAAGACACATTCCCAAGATTATCTCTGCGCGGATTTTTTACTTTCAAAGTGGTTAGTGCGAGCTTTCCGTTCACATCGCGGTAAGTAAATGTGGAGGAGATCGAGTTCCGATTTAGAATAGTTTTGTTGAATTCCAAAGTAGTTTCTACGGCAGTCTTCACGTTGGAGCTATAACCACCCCAGTTGGCTTCATATTCAACAATCGTCCCACTGTCTGAGGTGATAAATTTATCAAATTCTCTCAAGTAAATGACGATACGATCGGCAACTAATACATTTTGATACTGCCCTGGAGGGGTGAATATTCGTGCTTTCTTCTCTCCTGGAGTTTGCTTGGCCTCATCCGTCGATTCCAAATACATTTCAAGGTTACAATCACGCGCCATAAGTGAAAGTGCGAAAGGTTGAACTACATTTCTCGCAATATTTTCTGTGTAACCAGCAAGGTGAGAAAATTCATGAACCACGAGGGCTGCGATTTGAGTTGTTAACGCTTCCTTTGGATATTGTCGGAGGCGGGGGATGCTCATGCAAATTCTAGGGACCTCACCTTCGGCTTGAGAAATAGAGCTGTCATTGGGTTTACCCTCGTGCATGCACGGACCATCCGTTGATTCTATCATGAAGATTCCCTGATTTTTATCCAGCATATCTGAGACTTCCTTCAGCGAAGTGATATCGGTGAAAATTTTGCGAAGTTTTGGATTTCTAATTTGGAGCGAATTGCCTTCGGTTATTTCGGCGCGAAGCTCTTTTAGCAACCAGCGATAACCCAAGCCACTTTGTTGAATTGCATTTTTGACTTCTGCAGGCGTGCTCTTGATGATGTTGCCACCACCGCCTTCACCTTTGCCGGCATAGCTTGAGGCAGAAGCCAATAAAACTAAAATCGTTAAAACTAAGTTCTTCATAAAAACCTTTCCTGTGGGCACTCTTTCAGGAGTGCATTGAGTGTGCCGCACCATGCGGTATAGAATGGTTATAAATGCATAGCGTCATAAGCGATAGATTATGTTTCTAAATATTCATCGTTATAAATGAATAAAACTAAACTATATAAGTAAGCTGAGGTATATTAGATACATATGAAGGCCTTCGATTACGATAATTATAAAGATTTTGTTCGCGAAAGGCTTCTCACTTACCCAAAGAAAGGGCATGGGGAATTTCGTAAGATCGCCCAAGCTTTGGGCATACATACGACAATGGTCACTCACGTTTTTAAAGGTGAGTCGAACCTCAGCTTAGAACAAACATTAAAGCTTTCGAAATTTTTTGGAATGAGCGAGATGGAAACGGAATATCTTGTGATGCTCGTCCAGTTTGAAAGGGCAGGGGATCAACTAGCTAAGCAGTTTTGTCGCAGACAACTCGCAAAATTAAAAGAGCGTTCACAAAATCTTTCTGAACGTTTGGAGATTAAAAATACTCTCGATGAAAGAGATCAGGCGCTTTTCTATTCAAATTGGTTGAACGTAGCGATCAGGCTTCTCAGCGACATCCCTCAGTATCAGAGCGCTGCCGCAGTTTCGCAAAGATTAGATCTTCCGCTAGACAGGATCAATCGCAGTTTAGAATTTTTAATCAGTCGAGGTTTGGTTACAGAAGAAAATGGCGTTTTGAATTACGGTGCCGTTAAAACCTACGCACAAAGAGATTCCGCTTTGGTTTCTCGCCATCACACGAACTGGCGGCTGAAAGTTATTGAACAAATAGATGATGTGCAAAACTCCGAACTGGCATTCACTTTTCCTTGCGTGCTCAGTGAAAAAGATTTCGGAAAGATAAAAGAAAAATTGGTGGCGATGATAGAAGAGATTCAGAAAACTGTGATGGCATCGGATTCGGAAAACCTTTACTGTCTCACTATGGACTGGATGAAAGTCCGGCCGACCTAAATATTCTGAATGTTTATTTTACCTTCGCCATGCGCCTTAAGAATTCATCGGCTTTTACAAACCCAGTGATGCTCAAGGATTTTACCACGTCGCCGTTTGCATTTATGAAAAGCACGGTAGGTAAACCAATGACGTTGTATTTTTTCTGAAGGGCTTCGTTCTCGGGGGTCTGCTGGGTGGCGTCCACTCTCAGAAGCATAAAAGTTTTGGAGGCTTCGCCAACTTTTGGATCAAGATAAGTGCGATCATCAAGCTCATGACAAGCGAGACACCAGTCCGCACCAAAATCGACAATGACAGGCTGATTATTCGTTTTTGCCTGTTTCACTAAATCATCCGAATAATTCTGCCAGTTCATAACACTGGAAGTTTTTCTAGCTTCCACCTGAGTGGTTGAGCCTGAAACGGGAAGACCTTTGAGTTTCGACCAGAAAGGCATCGTGTAATAAAATGCCATCGCAATGAGTGCGAGACCAAAGACGATTTTGATTTTGCTCATCCACATCCCAGAGCGTGGAAGTTTGGACATGAGGCCGGAGAAGGTTCCCAAGACCAAGAAAATAAGTCCCATTCCAATCGCAAACGTGAAGAGCAAAGTGAAGCCGAAGAAAATTTGGGGATGCCCGGCGGTCGCAGATTGAGCCACATAAGTAAGAATTCCAACCAACACTGGACCAATACATGGTGATGCGACCAAGCCGGAAACCAATCCCACAAAAAAGGCTCCAATAAATCCTGAGCCCACTTTGGCCGTGCCGAGTGAATTTCTTAAGAAAGTTGGAGCTTGAAGTTCGAATAATCCAAGCATGCTCAAGCCCATAATTAGAAACACAAGTGCCACAAAACCAACAACCCAAATATTTCCAAGGAACGCGCCAAAGAACGCGCCTGTGCTAGCCGCTAAAACTCCTAGCATGGAATATGTCACGGCGATTCCCAGCACGTAGCAAAGGCTCAAAGCAAAGGCGCGAGATTTTTTATCCTGAGCGGCTTTGGCTCCAATGATGGAAATCGTGATTGGGATCATGGGGAAAATACAAGGAGTGAAGCTGGTGAGAATGCCACCAATAAATACAAAGAGGTAGGCCCAGAATTTTCCGCGCGCCAAGGCTTTTGCAAATCCATTGCTGGAAGAGAATCCGGATGATGTCGCGCCATCGGCGTCACTGACTGCACTGCTGCCTGGATTCATAGTCGTGGCCAATATCGCTATTTCCGCTTGCAGTGGTACCGTTTTTGGAAACAGACAATACTTCACGCTGCAGGCTTGATAGGTAAATAGAAAGTTAAGAACGCGTTTGCCGGCCCCAATTGTGGACGGCACTTGCAGATCGGCCGTGACAGTTCCTTGATCCTCCAAGGTCTCGCGATTTTTATTTGAGAATCGATCAAAGAACATTTTGACCGGCGTTGCTGAGAGTTTACCTAAAACAAATCCTTCAGGATTTTCAATCTTGAGTTTCAAAACATCTGTGAGGACATGGTGGGGAGTGCTGATGGACAAATCAACGGAGACTTTAACTGTGTCTCCCGCATGCGCAGAGATAGGATCAACACGCAATTGCATTTTGACTTGGGCTTGAGCTTGATGGCCACTGAACAACGTAGAGAAAATTAAGAATATCAGCATTAAGCCCTCAAGTCGCATTTAGGATTAGTTCAAGTTTATCTTAACGCTGAACCCAAGGCAATCTTAACAACCTCATCCATTTCCTTGACCAAATGAAATTTCAATCCCTTTTTCACACTCAGAGGAATCTCTTTGAGGTCTCGCTTGTTCTGAAAAGGTAAAATCACTTCTTTGTAACCGTTTCGTCTGGCGGCAATTACTTTTTCTCTGATTCCGCCGACTGGCAAAACCTGACCCGTGAGAGTGAGTTCTCCAGTCATAACCAGGTCCTTCTTCACTCGTTTTCCGGTCACCAAACTAAACAAGCTGGTTGCAAGCGTGATACCCGCGCTGGGTCCGTCTTTGGGAACTGCTCCCGCTGGAAAATGCACGTGCACGGTGTTTTCTTTAAAAAATTCAGATTTGGGAAGTGCTTTCTTGACGTACGTCCAGGCGATATTCGCACTTTCAGTCATCACATTTCCAAGTTGGCCGGTCAGTTTGAGCGCTCCATCTTTTCCATGTGTGGCCACACTTTCAAGAACAAGAGTTTCTCCGCCCATGGCCGTCCAAGCAAGTCCGATAGCCATTCCAGGCTTGAGAGTGGGCTTTCCGTTATTTGTAAAATAAGGACTGCCGATTAAATTTTCGAGATCCTTAGGTAGGATTGTAGGTTTAAATTTTTTGCCGGTCGCAATTTTCAAAGCTTGTTTGCGACAAAGCTTTTCTATGAACTGCTCGAGTCCACGCACGCCTGCCTCACGAGCGTACCCATCAACCAAAGCTTTGAGAGTTTTATCGCCCAAAATCATCTGAGATTTTTTCAGCCCGTTTTTTTCTATCTGTTTAGGCACAACATATTTTTTTGCGATAGCGATCTTCTCATCCATGATGTAACCGGGAATGCGAATAATCTGCATGCGATCCAAAAGTGGCTGAGCGATTGTGTCCAATTGATTGGCAGTGCAAACAAATAAAATATTGCTGGCATCAAAAGTGACATCTAAATAGTGATCCATAAATTCTGCATTTTGCTCGGGATCTAAAACCTCGAGCAAACTGGAAGCAGGGTCACCTCTAAAATCGTGTCCCATTTTGTCGATTTCATCGATCATGAAGACTGGATTGTTCACACCGGTTTTTTTCAAACCTTGAATGACTTTACCAGGCATAGAACCAATGTAGGTTCGTCTGTGACCTTTGATCTCAGCTTCATCGCGCATACCACCAACACTGAATCTATAGAAAGGGCGATTCAACGCACGAGCAATAGATTTTCCGAGCGATGTTTTTCCAACTCCGGGAGGACCCACGAGACAAATAATACTGCCCTTGGTGTTGTTCTTGAGTTTTCTTACGGCTATAAACTCTAAAATACGATCTTTCACATCTTGAAGTCCGTAATGGTCTTCCTGCAAAATTCTCTGTGCTTTTTTGATATTGTGATTTTCTTCCGAGTTGATTCCCCATGGAAGTGATGTCAGCCAATCGAGATAATTGTAGGTGACGCCGTACTCGGGACTGTTCTCATTCAAAAGGTGCAATTTTTCAAGTTCGTCTTTATAACGCCTGTCTGTTTCATCTGGAAGTTTTAAGCCCGCGACTCTGTCGGAGAATTTTTTTACAGCATTTGTTTTATCGTCTTCGCTATGGCCTAATTCCTTTTTGATAAGTTTCAATTGCTCGCTAAGAAAGAAATCTCGTTGCTGTTTAGAAACATTTTGATTTATTTCTTCTGTGATTTTAGATTGAAGCTGATGAACTTCCATTTCTTTTTTCAAAACTAAAAGAAGTTTCTCGAGTCGAAGTTTCACATCATACGTGCCAAGAAAATCTTTGTAGACGTCTTGATCGCGAATAAGAATACTGGCCAACAAATCGCTCATTTTGCCCGGGCCATCAACATTAGCCAAAGCCAATCGCATCTCTTCGTTGATGAGAGGATTCTCTTGGCTGATAATTTTGAACTGATTCAAAACAGTGCGAGCGTAAGCTTCCGTTTCAGTGTCTGCATAAAAAATATCGTCTTTGTATGAGACCTGACTGGCACTCACGTCATGTTGAATATTAAAAACTTGTCCAGTTTGGAATCGCTTGATGCAACTAAATAAAACAGAAATGGCGCCGTCAGGAAGATGAATTCGCTTTATCACTCGGGCGGCAACTCCGACCTGGCCTGATTTTACGCCTTCAGTTTCAGCGTTAGAATTCACAATAATTCCCACAAATGGTGATTCTTTACTTTGAGTCAGAATGAAATGCATGAAGTTCTTGTGATGATCCTTGGAGAAGATCATTGGCACAATCATTCCAGGAAAAATAATCCCATGACTGATCTGTAGAATTGGAAGTCTCGAGGGCAATAATTCAGAAATCGGAATGATGTTAGATTTCCCTGTCTTTTCAGCAGCCTGCGGCGTGATCGCCGGAGAGCTATTCTTCTTTGTGTCGGGCTTTTTAAGGTCAGGTTTCTCTGTGTCGTTGTCCATAAAGGGAATATGTACTCGAACCGGGATTTGTCAAATTCTTCGCTCGGTTGGGGTTTTGGTGTTGGGGTTGTTGGTTTGGCGTGCGGAAAGTTATGATTAATTTTGGAAGCTTTCCAATTATTCGTGGTCACTGCGTTTTGTTGGTAGAGAGGGTTAGGCTTAAAAAAAAGTTATAAGCCATAACGGTTGTTTTAGATTTCTGTCCGCGAAAACCGAAATCAAAACTAAGTCTGAGGCTAAAGTAAAAACTAAAATTAGAGAAAAATCAAATAACGAGGTTGCAGGAAATTCTACTAACGCGGCGGAATTAGCGGTGAGTCAATCAGTGGAGAAGGTTACTCCGCGATCTCGAAATTATTCGCCAGAGCCAGAGCCAGATACAGAAGCCGCGGGTGCGACAGGTTTAGCTTCTGGAATTCGCAATGCCGCCGTGCTGAAACCAGCATCGACATAATGAATTTCGCCGGTGACACCACTCGAGAGATCGCTCGCTAAATACAATCCAGCTTTTCCGACTTCATCGGCGGTGATGTTTCTGTGGAGAGCGCTCATTTGGCCCACGGAATCAAGCAAGGCACGGAATCCGCGCACGCCAGAAGCAGCTAACGTTTTAACAGGTCCAGCAGAAATAGCATTGCAGCGAACACCTTTTGTGCCCAGTTCCCATGCGAGGTATCTGACCGATGATTCGAGTGCCGCTTTGGCCACTCCCATCACATTGTAATTTTGAACAACTTTGGCTGCGCCCAGATAACTCAATGTGATCACGGATCCGCCAGGTTTCAACATGTCGAATGATTCTTTTACCAAGCCAATGAGCGAATAGGCGGAAATATCGAGGGCTACTCTGAAGCCTTCGCGAGTCGTATTGAGAAAACTTCCGCTGAGCTCTTCTTTATTGGCGTACCCAATCGAATGGACCAAAATATCGAACTGGTCCCAATGTTTTTTCAGCTCGTTAAAAAGATTCTTTATATCGGCATCAGATGAGACGTCGCAGGGAAAAACTAGCTTGCATCCAATTTCCGAAGCCAAGGGTTCCACACGCTTTTTGATGGCATCACCGGCATAAGTAAATGCGAGTTCGCATCCCTGAGCTTTGAACTGTTGGGCCATGGCCCATGCGATGGATCGCTCATTTGCAATGCCTAGGATAAGAGCCTTTTTTCCTTTGAGTAACATGGGAGACCTCGCTATAAGTAATGGTACAAGTCTTCAATAAAAACCGGTGAATTCTTCTCAAGCAAAACTTATAAAAAGAAGGGCGAAAAGGCAAGAATGTTAAAATTGAGCATTGTGCTGCTTCTCAGCTTATTTGTCGCAAACTGTTCCGTGGTCAATGCCGGCCCCAAGCCAGGTAAGTATGGACCGGATGCTTCACCGATGTCCGCAAAGACCAACGAAACTTATTTTAAAACTCAAGAAGCCAAAGACTTTTGGGCGCTTATGCCGTACTACACAGGTCAAGCGAATGGATCTTCTTGTTCGGCGGCATCTCTCACCATGGTTCTAAATGCCGCTCGCAAAAATTCTCCGCTGACCCAAGAGGACGAATTAGTGACGGAGAAGAATCTCGGCGAGAAATACACGGATGATCGCTATCGTTATCAAGTTAGTGGAAATCTGACGGATGCCGCTAAACATGGTGTGCGTTTGGGAGTTTCCGTTGAGAGATTGGCGGAAATTTTAAAGACCGCGGTGAATCGTCTAAAAATTGGCGGAGCAAAATCGAAAATAGAATTGGAAGTTATCGATTTTAAAAACTTGGATGCCTCTAAAAAGAAATTTCATGAGTTGTTAGTGAAAAACGAAAAATCAGACAGTGACTTTATTATTTTGAATTTTACTCAAGGCGTTCTCACCGGTGACGGTGGCGGAATGATTGGCCATATTGCTCCTGTGGGCGCTTATGACGAAAAACAAAAATTGGTATTGATCTTGGATCCGGATCGTCAATGGTATGAACCCTATTGGTCCCCCGAATACAAAGTTTTTGATGCGATTGCGGATAAGAAATCCGACAGTCATCCTGGTTATGTTTATCTGCAGTTGAAATAAGGAATTATGAAAGAAATGTGGCCATGAAAGAAATGTGGAAAGATCAGACCTATATTGGATTCGACACTGAGACCACGGGACGTTTTCCGTTGGTTGCAGAGATATGCGAACTTGCGGCCGTGAAATGGCGCAATGGCAAAGTCATCGACAAATTTGAATCTTTTGTGAAGCCAATCCAACAAATGGGTGAAGCTGTTATTCGCATTCATCATATCACCAATGAAATGGTGGCCGATGCTCCTCCTATTAAAGATGTGCTTCCAAAATTTCATGAATTTATTTCTGATGGTTCAATCTTGATCGCGCATCATGCGCCTTTTGATATGGGTTTTCTCACGCTTGAGTATGAAAAACTCAATTTACCTCTGCCTATCAATCCAGTTTTGTGTAGTTGTTTACTTGCGCGAAAATTATTTCCGAAATTCATTAATCATCGCTTGGCCACGCTCGTGCATAATTTCGAAATCAAAGTGGGAGCTGCTCACCGGGCTTTGGATGACAGTCGTGCTTGTTTGGAAGCTGGTCTCAGATGTATGGAAGCTACCGGTGCACTTTCGACTTTGGAACACGTTTACAACGTGCAAGGTGGAGCGCTAATGTGGCCTCGTTATTCGATCCAAGAATTAATAAATCATTCTGTCTATGGACCATTGGTTGAAGCATCACAAAAGCAAATCGTTTTAGAAATAACCTATGAAGGTGGTTCTCGACCGGGTGTTCCCAGAAAAGTCACTCCGTTAGGAATGGTCAGAAATCCTGATGGTGATTTTTTAGTCGGGATGGCTCACGATGAAAATAAGGAAAAGAGATATTTTCTCAATCGAATTTCAAAAGCTAAGATTTTGGATTGAGTCCTTGGTTGAGCTTCTCGGCCAATTTTTCCAATTGTTTGAACTCATCTCCGGCGCGCAATTTCAACACAGCGTGCTTTCCAGCAAGAGTGTTATCTAGAAATCTTTCAAAAGCATAAAGTGGACCCGCGGCTCTATGCGATAAAACCATTCCCACCCAAAAAAGCACAATGCAGAATGTTGCTGTCACGATTGCAAAAGTGATGATGAACGGAATCAGAAACTGGTCGTTTAAAATGGGATTGTCTCCGCGAAGCTCATGCAAAGTCACACGCAAGTAAGTGTAACTGTAGGTGCCTGCAATGACAGAAAGACCCAAGCCCACAGCCACGAGAGCAAATGAATATTTCAATTGGAAGCGGACGTTGATCCAATAACTTTTGCGCAGGTTTTCTTCCGGCAAAAGTGCTTTGCCTTCTTTGATAAAAGCAACCACGATGCAGCCATAACCCACCCATTGAAGAGCATCTGCCAAATTAAACGCCGGGGAAAAGTGATTGATATTTCCCATCACAATGAAATCAACAACGTAGCCCCAGATAATTCGATCTGTGACGTTTCCGATGATTCCACCAATTAGGATGGAAAGTCCCGCACGCAACAACATGGATTTTGTGGGTAATAAAAATTGCAAAATAGCAAAAATGAAAAGTAGAAAAGCACCGCCAGTGGAAAGACTCACAATTCGCAACATAGCTGGGAGGCTGCTGAACAAACCTAAGAGAGCGCCATGATTGTGATGAAGAATAAAACCAATGGGTCCGTAGAAATTAAAATTGGTAAGATGCACCGCCCACATTTTGGTGGCGCGGTCGATACCCCAAGTGAAAAGTAAAGGTAAGAGAACGATCATCCAATCATTTTTTTTCATACACTTAGTCTAACAGAATTCAGGAACAAGCTTCAACGCGATTTCGCCCTTTTTGCTTGGCTTGATAAAGGGCTTGGTCTGCCTTGAAAATCAATTCTTCCACGGTGAGTGCATCATCGGGAAAGGTAGAGAGTCCTATGCTGAAAGTAAAAACATGACGATTCACGGGATCTATAATCGAAGTTTCCATGTCCTTACGAATTCTCTCCGCTACCTCAAGTGCAGGCGCACGCGCAGTTTCAGGAAGAATCATTGTGAATTCTTCGCCGCCATATCTAGAAATGGTGTCGGCTAGTCTAGTTGCTTTTTTCAAAAGCTGAGCGAGTCTAAAAAGCGCCTGATCACCGGCGGGGTGGCCATACTTGTCATTGAAGAGTTTAAAATAATCGACATCGATCATCAGCAAACTGAAACTTCTTCCGTGGCGTTTAGATCGGTCCAGCTCTTCTCGCACTCGTTCTTGAAAAAATCGATGATTGGTGAGGCTCGTGACGGGATCAGTGATCGCCAATTGCTGAAGCCGGCGCATCTCGCCTAAATCCCTGTGATGCAACAGTGCTTCTTGAAGTTGCAAACGCAAGAAAGTGTTGTCCCATGGCTTCATAATAAAGCGATGTACAGAAGCTTGGTTCACCGCGCTCATCATGCCTTCAAGCTCAATTTGCCCGGATAAAATAACCCGTACAATCTTCGGGTGAGTTTGTTTGATCTGCGTGAGGAGTTCGATTCCAGTCATGCCTGGCATGCGCTCGTCGGTGAGGACGATAGTTATGTCATCATGAGCAGTCACAATCGCAAGAGCCTCGGGCCCACCTTCAGCTTCTAGAACTTCAAAGTCCTTATGAAGGGTGCGTTTGATTGCTTCTCTCGTATTTGCTTCGTCGTCGACTACTAGAATCTTTGGTACTAAAATCTTTGGATGCATAATTTCATGCTGCTTGAATCAGCCTGTTGAAATCAAGAACGTTTCGAGTTCTACTAGTCACAATGAACAAAATAATAGTTTTGCCTAGCGTCATCATTTTAAGTCTCGGCCTCAGTCTTTGGTCCAGTCTGTCGTTTTCGATCAGTCAAGATGATCCCGGACTGAAACATAAGCTTGAAAAGATCGTCGAAAACTCTGGAATCCAGAAGGACCACCTCAGTCTTTATGCCATGACGTCTTCCGGCGACGAGGTTTTCAGTATAAACGGTAAAAAGCATCTCATTCCTGCTTCAATCACAAAGCTCATCACTACCGCGGTTGTTTTAGATACGTTCAAGCCTGATCATCAATTTAAGACTCAGATTCTTGCCACCGGGAATTTCAGTGATGGAATGCTCAAAGGAAATTTGTATCTCAAAGGTGGGGGAGATCCCGGTTTCGTTTCAGAAAAAATGTGGATGCTGGTGAATGATTTCCTTCGCGCTGATATTAAGAAAATTGATGGCGACATTGTGGTAGACGAAAGTTATTTGGACGAAGAAAAATTCGACAAAGGCCGCGAGTCTGATCGAAATGATCGTGCTTACGATGCACCACTCTCCGGACTTTCTTTCAATTGGAACAGCACCACACTTTTTGTGAGACCCGGTGCCGCCGTTGGAGACCCCGCGCGTGTTTACGTTGACCCCGCAAACGAATACATTATTTTAAAAAATCGAGCCGTGACGGGAAAAAAAGGCAGCGATTTGTCTTGTGAGCGAGAATTTGTGAATGGACATGATGTTGTGACCGTGAGCGGAAAAATTGGCTTGGGTTCTGATGAAAAACATATTTATAAAAATGTAACAGAGCCTTCTTTGTATGCTGGCTATAATTTAAAAGGTTTTTTAAAACAGCGAGGCGTTGATTTCAATGGGCGCGTGATTCAAGGAAAAGTTCCCTCATCAGCTGTGCTGAAATCAGAAGTTTCAAGTGAAAGACTTGCTCATTTGGTTGCCAGCCAAAATAAGTTTTCAAATAATTTTGTTGCAGAGACGTTAGCTAAGGACATGGCCGCAGAAATCTCTGGTGGTCCTGGTAAGATGGACACGGCATTGCAAAAAGCTCGGAGTTTTCTTAAAAACCAAGTGGGGCTTGATGATTTCACTTTGGTGAATGTTTCTGGCTTCACTCGCAAGAATTCATTTTCTGCCCAACAGTTCACCCAGCTCTTACGTTGGGTGCAAAAAGATTTTGCGATTGCTCCCGAATTTATCCAGAGCTTGCCGGTTGCTGGCGTAGACGGAACTTTAGAAAAACGTTTCAAAGGGTCCATCGGTGAAAGAAAAGTGAGAGCCAAGACAGGATTGCTTAACGGAGTCGTGGCACTTTCGGGATTTGCTGGGCGCGGCGCTGGTGAACAAATTCTCTTCGCGTTCATTTTTAACGGCAATGGCGACGAAGCCCATATCCGAGAAGTTTTCGACAACCTCGCTGCACAACTCACCCGATGAAGGATAAAATGCATTCTTTAAGTACTTCCAAAATTTCTCTAACGGTCATCGCGGTATGTTTGCTGTTGAGTTTGCATTCTGATTCTCGAGCAAACGATTTGGATATGAAAAACCCTAGCGCCGCTGACCTCCTGAAAGCCGGGGAGACTACTCCCGAAGAAGTAAAGCCTTCGACGGAAGATGCCGCGAGCCAAGGAAGCACCGACGACGCCGCAGAAGAAGTTATCGACGAAGCATTTGTAGATCAAGAAGTTCAAAAGCAAATTGCAAGTTTGGAAATGAAAAAGACAGGAGTTTATTGGAGTAAGCCCGATTTTTCCAAGCAGATGGAAGCGCTCGGTTGGTCGCCCACCGCTTTTGAAACTCCCCCTGGATTTCATGACCGTGTTAATTTCTGGATTGATATTTATAGCAAATACACCACCAAACAAGTTCTGCTCCATGATGCCAAGTACATGGACATCGTCTATAAAGTGTTAGATTTCACTGCACTCGATGCAGACACAAAATTGAATCCTCTTGAAAAAGAACGGCAGAAGAAAAAAGAAATCAAGGATGACAAACGCTTGATCAAAGAGGCGTTGCAAAGGATTCATCGTTCTAAAGACGACCCTTCCGTTTTATCCAAAGAAGACCAAGAAATTTATGAAAAGTTTAAGTTCATTCCGGACAAAAATAAATTTGTCGAAGCTCAGGGCAAGCATCGTCTGCGTATGCAATTGGGCCAGAAAGATCGATTCATTTTAGGGATTTATTTTTCAGGTCGATATATTCGTGAAATGGAGAAAATTTTTCGTGAAGAAAAAATGCCCATTGAACTTACCCGACTTCCTTTTGTGGAAAGCACGTTCAATCTGTATGCGATGTCTCATGTGGGGGCGAGCGGTATTTGGCAATTCATGCGCGGTACCGGAAAATTGTTTTTCAAAATCGATACAATCAAAGATCCTCGCAACGATCCTTTGGAGGCAACCCGAGCCGCCGCTAAACTTTTGCGTTTGAATTATAAGATGCTTGGCAGCTGGCCTTTAGCGCTCACGGCATACAATCACGGCCCAGCAGGTGTTGCTGCCATTGTGAAAAAAATGAAAACTCAAGACATCAACGAAATGGTTTGGAACACTACCCGCAAGAAGTTCGGATTTGCGAGTGAGAATTTCTTTGCCGAGTTTTTAGCCGCATTGCACGTCGAGTCTCATGCGCAGAAATATTTCGGCAAAGTGGATGTCAGTCAGCCCCTCATCCATGAAGACTTTGCTCTTCCTCGTGCAAGTTATTTTGGCGAAATCGCAAAACTTGCGGAAAGCATTTTTCCTTCGGAACCTGGCAAAGACAGCTTTGATATTCTCAGACTCTTCAATCCCTATTTCACCCGTCCAGTCATCGCAAATATTAAAAAAATTCCCGCCGATTACACGATCCGCGTTCCTGCGGGTACTCTGGAAAAATTGAAAGCGGCTATCCTTGCTACTCCTGAGGGTTCGCTAAAAGTCACCGGACGTGGCGCTCTTAATAATGGCATATATAAAATTCTTCCCGGAGACACGCTTTCCAGCATTGCCCAAGAATTTGGCGTGAGCATTCAGAAAATAAAAGAAGCCAACAGTCTTCCCGGAAAAGGATTGCTTCATCCCGGCCAAAGATTAGTCATTCCATGACCGAAGTTTCGCCACTAAAAATTATTCCTCTTGGTGGCCTTGGCGAGGTTGGCCTGAATCTTATGGCGCTGGAATGTGGTGAGGATATTCTTCTCATCGATTGCGGAGTGCTTTTCCCTGACCTTTCCTGGTTAGGTTTGGACCTGGTCATTCCCGATTTCAATTACCTGGTACAGAATAAAGATAAAGTCAAAGCGCTTGTCATCTCCCATGGTCATGAAGATCACATTGGAGCGATACCTTTTTTACTTCGGGAAATCAAAGTTCCCATTGTCTATGCGAGTCGTTTTGCATCCCGCTTGATTGAGGAAAAATGCAGTGAGCATGGTGTTGCTGAAGGTTTAGTCACCCACAATGTTCAGGCTGGAGATAAAATAAATGCTGGTTGTTTTGAGTGTGAATTTATCCACGTGACGCATTCGACTTTAGAAAGCTTTGCTCTTTCTATTAAGACTCCTCATGGGTTGGTCATTCACAGTGGCGATTTTAAATTCGACGAGACTCCTTATTCAGGAGCGGCCTCGGATAAAAAAAGATTTCAAGAGCTCGGTGAAGAACAACCATTGTTGCTTTTGAGTGACAGCACCAACAGCGAGCGCTGCGGACATTCTAAGAGTGAAAGTTCCATCACCGATGAGTTGGATCGGCTCGTTGGTGAGGCGACGGGAACAATCGTTGTTGCGCTTTTTGCGAGCAACGTTCATCGCGTTCACCAGTTGATGGACATTGCAGAAAAACATGGGCGTAAAATATTCCTATCCGGACGCAGCATGGAACGATACGTGCAAATTGCCATCGAACAGAATCATCTTCCTCAAAAAGGAAGTTTAATTCAGCCGCTCGAAGAAATTGATCGCTTTGATAAAAAGCGAGTTATGGTTTTGAGCACGGGGAGTCAGGGTGAGGCGCGCTCAAGTCTTTTTCGATTAGCAAAAAATGAAAGTCGCTGGTTGAAAATTGGTCCTGGTGACACCGTTATTTTAAGTTCAAGAAATATTCCCGGCAATGAGCGAGCCATAAATTTTGTGATCAATCAGATTTTTAAACTCGGCGCGATTGTGCATTATGAAGACATGAAGCCTGTGCATGCGAGTGGTCACGCTTACCAGGAAGAGCAGACCGAACTTTTAAAGATGCTTAGACCGAAATATTTCATTCCCATTCACGGAGAATATCGGCAGCTGGCTCTTCATAAAAAAACTGCTGAAGATTCTGGCTACCTAAAAAGACATGTATCTCTCATCGAGAACGGGCAAGTTTGGGAATATGACGGCACTGAAGCACGGACAGATAAAACAGTAGTCACGGGAAGAAAATGGTTTTTTCAAGGGAACATTGGCGATATTGACGACGAGCGAATTAAAAAACGCCGAGCCGCCGCAAAGTCTGGAGTTATCACTGTCATTTGCCCCGTGACAAAAAGTGGAACTCAACTAGAGCGCGACGTTCAAGTTTCTCTCACCAGTTTCTTAGGTGACGATAAGCTGAATCTTAAACTCCAGGAAGACATTCAACGTCAGTGTCAGCAGGCTTTTGAGGCTTGGACTCCTTATCGAAATTTACACACGGCTGAGGACATCACCCGTGAGCAAGCTGTGGCAATGGCGGCAAGACGAGTGTTTAAAAAAGCTTTTGATCAAAAACCTCTTGTGATAGTTCATTTCTTGAAATGAAAACTTACGATATTCTCGAATCAGAATTAAATCATGGGTGGAAAAGTTTCCTAGGAATACTTAGCTGCCAAACTGCTGTGCGTGAAATTCGCAAAGGCATAGATGATGATTTAATGAAAGCCCTCGAGAAAAGTTCGTTTTTCAAATCCCGAGTTGAGAATATTAGTCCTAATTACAAGAAATGGCCGAAGTCTCGAGAAATGGAATGGGCCGAAGCTCGTCGTGCGGAAGTTTCCATGGAGGAAAATTTTTTAAAACTTACCCGGGCCGAAGGCTTAGTTATGCTTTCTAGTATTTCCCACACGGACAATCCGCTTCCGTTGGTGGTGGCTGTGTCGAGTTTGCTTCCGATTGAACTGACGGGCGCTTTCCAAGGCGTAGGCATTGATATCGAATCAGCGCAGAGAGTGCTTAAACCAGAAGTCATTGATAGATTTTTAGATCCTGAAGAACGCCGCCATGATCTGACGCTGGCGCCTCTCGATTATTGGGTGATGAAAGAAGCGGCGTTTAAAGCGACTCCGCGAGATCTACAGATGGTGGTTACAAAATATAAGCTGCAAAATTGGAATACGGAACTTCGCGAAGGAATCATGGTTTCAAAAAATGTGAAGTGTCCCGTCAAACTCATTGAAAGTTCAGGATTTAAGTTAGGGCTTTCCTACTACCGCTTTTAAACCGTCGTAAGATTTTTGCATTCTCTCTTTAGCCACAGCCATAAGTGCGGGGACGTCGTCTTCATGTTTTCCGACAGTTGAAATAGGCTCCAAAACTTCAATCACAATGTCTCGTTTATGAATGATGCGGTTTTTCGCATCGACAGTTTCATGAATTGGTGAGGATACAACTGGAACAAGTGGAACTTGCGTTCCCACAGCCAAGTGAAAAGCTCCACGTTTGAATGGCAGAAGTTTAGCTGCTCCATGATTTCTGGTGCCCTCAGGAAACATGTATACTGAAAGCTTTCTCTCCAAAATAAACTGTTTGGCCACTCCCATTCGCGCCATTGCACTTTTATGGTGTTTACGATTGAGCAAAATATTTCCAGATAGATAAAACAACAGTCCAAAAAGAGGGATGTAAATCACTTCACGCTTGCCAATACAGACTGTGTTTTGAGGAAATGCATTGGCCTGCACTAAAATATCAAGATTGCTCTGATGATTACAAATAAAGATGCAGGGTTGATTTGCTCTCAAGCGTTCTTTATTTTTAATGATTATTTTATAGCCCAGAAGTTTTTCTGCACCGACGGTGAAAGTGTGTGACATGAAGTAAGCATTGCGGTGATCACGCCATCGAACCAGACAGACAAGTAGAGCTAGAATGGTGGTGATGAGAAACCACAGAAGGCAGAGGATAGCTCTAATGTAGAAGTTAAGGCGCGCCATGACCAAAGTAAATCACCGAAGCCACCTCTGGTAAATGACTTATTTTGCTAGGGAGAGGGAAAAAATATTCTGAACTTAATCCGTAGCGAGACGCCATCGCCTGGGCTGTCACAACGCGATAAGGATCATCAGCGTATTCTGTCAGATAAATCGCGGGCTTGATATTCTTCTCGTATACTTTTTCTATACTATTTGCGCCGGGATAAAAACCCCCGGCCCATGCATAGGTGGGATCAAGTTCGAAAGTAAAAGCAAATAGATTATATTTCGCGTAAGCCCAGTCACATGTATCTCCGCTGGAAGGATACAGGGCACTTGATTGTTCGTCTGTGTAGCCTGTATCAATCGCAATCTGATGAGCCATGGTTTTAAAAACAGCCAGATCCTTTTCATTTTTGATAGGCGCATCCACCGCACTCCAAGGATACAAAATCAGTGATCCGTACGTGTGATAGCTCGCCAACACTTTAATGTTTCGATGGGATTCTATAAAATCTCGCAGGGATCGAGTTTCGGGTTCACTGAAGGCACTCGGTCCCTGATAAACTTCTGAATCAGGAGCATCACTCGCGCCATCACCACCCCATGCGTAATCATAATTGCGATTGAGATCCACGCCGAAAGTTCCACCAGCGTTGCGCGCTCGATTTTTTCTCCAAAATTTATAAATGACTCCTTGGACATCAAACTCAGCACCGTCAGGATTAAGCAGCGGGATGAAATAAATATCTCGCGTTTGCACCAGATGCCTTATTTTCATATCGCCAGCCGCATATTTTTTTAGAAAATATTCAGCTAACAAGAGCGGCGTTTCAGTGGATATGTGTTCCCGTGAATGATGAGTGCCAATAAAAAGGACACCAGGCTTAGTCAAGCCAGATGGCGATGGGTTTGTTATTTCCATAGCGAATATATCGCGACCTTCAACTGTTTTCCCGATCGAGAAAATGTTTAAGATGCCGTGATATTTATTCCGCAGAAATTCAAACTCTCTCAATATAGCTGCATAATTATGAAATTGCAGGCCGGGTGACTCCGCGTTTTTCGAAGCTGGGGGAGCTATGGGTTCGGCGAGCACGAAAGATTGAGTTTCGAAGTTATTTTCTTTGAGTTTCGAAAGGTCCTTGGCCGTTCCGATGACCACCACATATTCGGAGGTGATATCTTCTATAGCCACTCCAAGCTTTGCTATTTGCGTTCGGGTTTGCAGATTTGCCGCTTTGACTTTGATCCAATAGACCGGCCGGTCCGCACCTTGGGCGACGGCTACAGAGAATGAAAATGCCATCAAAATAAAGAGTGAATCCTTAAATAAGAACATGTTAAAAGCGTAGTATGGAATTAGAAGAACTCAAAGTAAAAATGGTGGAAGCCTCCCGAAGACTATGGGACCGGGGATTGGTTGCAAACCATGATGGCAATATTTCCTTTAAAATTTCCACTGATAAATTTTTGATCACCCCTTCAGCCTTTTCAAAAAAAGACATCAGTGAAGATGATTTGTTGTTGGTGAGCGGTGAAGGAAAAGTTCTGGATGGGCCGCACAAAGTTTTTGGAGAGTTCGCTTGGCACTTGGCGGTTTATAAAGTGAGACCCGATGTGACTTGTGTTGTTCACGCCCATCCCGCCACGGCGATGGGCTTTGGATTGAGTGGCGTTGAAATCGGAACTCCCGCGATTCCTGAGGCTATTGTTAGCTTGGGTGCCGCCATACATAATTTGAAATTTTATTCTCCACTCGATGTAAGTCTAGGAGCTGTCAATAGTGAATTCGAAAAAGATCTGTCCAGAGTGCTGAATGACTCTGATTCATTTGTGGCTCCAGGAAATGGCGCATGGACTGTGGGTCAGACCATTGATCAAACCTATTTGCGCTTAGAATTGGTTGAACAGGTGGCGAAAGCACATTTAGTGGCCAGACAATTGGGGTCCATCAAGGCGCTGCCTCGAACCTTAGTAGAAGAACTCCTGAAAAAACGCTTCAAAGCGGCATTCGTGGCGCCGCTAATAGCAGCTCCGAAAACCGCTCTTGAATTATCGGCTTTAGATATTCGGGGTCTTGTTCAAAAAGAAATCGAAAAGATTTTCGCCGAAAAGAATTCCTAAACTAAATTCAAATTTAGATTTGATTTAAGAGTGAATCACTCTGGCTGATTTTGCACCGCTCATGATAGATACGGTTTTAATTTTTTCGGACAAAATGACGGTGGCTTTCTCCATCTCTGATGTCACGTAAATCACGTCCCGATCTTTTAAGTCGGCTAGAAATTTAATCTCGCCTTTTTCCGCAGCGCTAAAACCATCGGTGAAAATAAACTCACAATGGATATCCATTTCTATTTTGCGAATAAGATCAGAAAAGAAAATGAAGCTCTCGTCACCGAGGCAAACAAACAATGGGGGAATATGCTTCGCCCCTGCTGAAGCTAACAGTTCTTTTGTCAGCGATTGTCCGAGATCTGAAATATGTTTCTTTGTTTCTTCTTGCGATTTTAAAAGTGACATAATCTACCTCACACAAATGAATTGTTTAAAAGTTCACCAACGCCACCGGCACCAGGCACAATATAATGTGTGTCATCGAGACCGCGCTCTTGGTCCCAGTTTTTACCAAGCTCAGTTTTCAAAATCTCGCTGCTGGATAATCCGCGATCGACTCTGAGAGAAAAAACTGTCAGATCAGGATGAGCGGTCAACACACGTTTTAGATATTCTGGGGTGACAATCAAATGAATGGCAATGAACTTGCGCCCTTGGCCCTCAACATTTTTCTTGTAGTAATCGAGCGCAGAAACAATTGTGCCGCCCGTGGCTCCCATGGGATCTGGAAATATCACAATAGATTTTTCAATATCGCCGCCAATTTTTGAGCCCGCGAGACTTGTTCCGATGACTTGATTGTTTTCATTCGTTTTGCGAGCAGCTGTGATGTGATCTTGTCGAACCAAATCAGGATTAAGAACATAATTTAAGAAAGTGTAGCAAATATGACTTGGCAAAGTTCCTGCGCGAGCTAGGTTCACGCAAACAGTTCTTTGATTGCGATCCAAAATCATCGAAGAAAGTCGGGCGTCCGGATGGATCGCGGTCATTCTCGTTTTGACATTGACGGACATATGGGGAAATTCAGAATCCAAAACTTTTTCTATCAGTGAGGAATAAAGTCTAGAAACAAACTCATTGATCAGAGGTTGCTTGGTGGATTCCAGGCAAAGCTCAGTCAATACAGTGCTGAGACATTTGTCATCGATGACATGAACTCTCTCACCATAATGATGTTTGATTTCGGAAATCATAAATCAAATCCCTTCAAGGCTGATATCAGAAATCTGCGAGGTAGACTTAGGCGATGCTTTTTTGTCTATGACAACCGTCGGTTTCACTTCAGCAAGATGCGGATCAAAGCACCCGCGGCATCGAGCTTCATAAACATCGGCTGCACCAACCACAACGCGATCGGTGGAAGAAACTAATCTTTGGGTTCGAGATGCCACTCCACTGCAAACAGTGCAAATGGCATTGCATTTCAAAACACTTTCGGCCACCGCCATCAGCTGAGGCATGGGCTCAAAAGGAAGTCCTCGCCAATCAGTATCTAAGCCGGCGACTATCACGCGCATACCGCGGTCCGCAAGTTTCTGGCAGATGTCTACCAGAGTGGTATCGAAAAATTGGCCTTCGTCAATGGCGACCACGCGAGTGTTGTCATTTAAATGAGTTAAAATGTCCTGTGCTTTATCGATGACCATAGAAGATGTGCGCTGGTCAGAGTGTGATGCAACTTCTTCTGCGCTGTATCGATTGTCGATGCGAGGTTTGAAAACCTGAACGCGAAGTTTGGCAATCTCTGCGCGTTTAATCCGGCGAATGAGCTCCTCGGTCTTGCCGCTGAACATGCTGCCCACAACGACTTCTATCCATCCAGCACCGCGGCCAGGCGTAGTCAAAAAATCTCTCACTTCATTCCCCTCTTCAGCCTATTGATCCTGTTTGTTTATGTGGAATAAGCTAGCCAAGCGGCACCTTAAAGTAAATGGGAACTTTGACAAATCCCCGGCAGAGGGTATAAAAAGCTGTGGAACTAAATAAGTCGAAAATACATTTTGTAGGCATTGGTGGAATCGGCATGAGCGGCATAGCCGAGGTTCTTGTGAACATGGGCTGCGCAGTTTCGGGTTCTGATCAAAGCGTTAACGCTCAAGTGGAGAGACTCAAGCACATGGGAGTGGACACCTTTCAGGGTCATGCTGCCGGCAATCTTCCTAAACTTTGTCATGCGGTCGTTTATAGCTCAGCCGTGAATGCAAAAAATCCCGAAATTATCGAAGCTCGTCGCCGAAAAATTCCCGTGATTCAACGTGCAGAAATGTTGGCCGAATTGATGAGTCTCAAGCGCGGAATTGCTATCGGCGGAACTCATGGAAAAACGACCACCACCAGCATGGTTGCGACAATGATGATTCATGCAAAGCTTGACCCCACAATTGTGATTGGCGGAAGACTTGATTTGATCAAAAGTTCTGCAAGCCTTGGCCAAGGAGAGTGGTTGCTTGCTGAAGCCGATGAGAGCGATGGGAGTTTTTTGAGGCTTTCTCCTGAGTTAGCGGTTGTCACGAATATCGATCACGATCACATGGATCATTATTCAAGTTTTGATAATTTAAAAAAATCTTTTGAACAATTCGTTTCTCACGTTCCTTTTTATGGTTGCGCCATTTTATGCTCCGAAGATTTACAAGTGAGAAAGTTGGCTAAGCACTCCACCAAGCGAACTCTTCTATATGGATTTGGTAAGGACGCTCAGTTGCGAGCTGAGAATTTGACGAGTCGAAATGGTCAGCAAACTTTCGATGTGAGTCTTGATCTAAGGCATTTAGGGCAAGTGACTCTGAACGTGCCAGGTCGGCATAATGTTTTGAATAGTCTGGCCGCTTTAGGTGTGGGCTTGGAACTTGGACTTGGATTTGAAATCGCGGCTGAAGGCATCAGACATTATAGCGGTGTCGACCGCCGGATGCAGAAGATTGGTGAAATCACTCACGTTGAAATTTATGATGACTACGGTCATCACCCGACGGAAGTTCGCGCCACACTTAGCGCACTGAGAGAATTATTTCCTGACCGACGTCTCGTTGTCGCTTTTCAGCCGCATCGCTATTCACGAAACAAAGCTTGTTGGAAAGATTTTCAGTCTTGTTTCAAAGGTGCTGATGTTTTAGGTCTACTTGACGTTTACGCCGCTGGAGAAAAGAAACTTCCTAGCTTCACATCTGAGAAAATGTCCAGAGCGGTGGCGAAAAAAACAGGTAAGAAAAATGTTAAATATTGGGGTTCACACAAAAAAGCTTTGGCGATCTTAAAAGCAGAACTAAAACCTGAAGACGTTTTCCTGACTTTAGGAGCTGGCGATGTTTATAAATTGGGTCGAGAACTTCTAGCTGGCAAATGATGAACTCGATTTCTCCTCTGAAAAACTTCAATCTTGCTGCTTACACCAGTTGGCATGTGGGCGGACTGGCTGAATATTTTTATGAACCTATAAATTTAGACGATCTGACTGTTGCTCAAAATTGGGCGCGTGAAAGAAATCTGCCCATCACGGTTCTTGGTGGAGGCTCCAATGTTCTCATCAGTGATGACGGTGTCAGTGGATTAGTTTTAAGTCTTTCAAAAATTTGGAAGAGTAATCTTCCAGAAATCTTATCCGAAATTTTGCCTCATGATTCGACCAACACAAGTTCAGCGTTTTCTTTTTGGATTTCGTCTGCAGCTCCTAAAACCGAATTGCTTAAACTTTTTCTAAAAAGAAAGCTTCAACCGGCGTGTTTTCTTGCGGGACTTCCGGGGCAAGTAGGGGGAGGCGTAATAATGAACGCCGGCGTGTCCGAAAATTTAATACCTCAAGAATTTTGCTCAATCACTGAGGCTGTAGAAATCCTTCGGCCTGACGGCACATTAGAGATTATAGAAAAATCAAATCTTAGATGGTCCTACAGGCATTGCGAAGGCTGGCAGCCAGGAATCATCACCAGAGTGAAAATATCTTGGAGTGGCCAACCGAGTGATACTATTTTACCGAAAGTTAAAGAACTGAACCAGATACGCACGCAAAAGCAGCCTCTTGAGTGGCCAAGTTGTGGATCAGTATTTAGAAATCCTACAGGAGATGTTAACGCTAATGGGCGGTCAGCAGGGCGACTCATCGAGGAGGCCGGGCTAAAAGGCTATATTAAAGGGGGCGCTCAGGTTTCTGAAAAGCATGCGAATTTTATTATTAATAAAATAAACGCCAAAGCTTCCGATATTAAATTTCTCATCAACTATTGTCAGAGAAAAGTGAGGGAAGACTTTGGCGTCGAATTAAAGACAGAAGTTATTTTCCTTGGGCAATTCGAAAACTAAACTCCTCTGTCTAATTCATCTGGTTTAAAGTTATTAGTAGATTTTGTTTCAGTTGGATTTCGTGAAAAGTTTCCGCTTTTGGTTTTTTCTTTATTGTCTGTAGTGTCGTTATTGAATCTTGTGTTTCCAGTAGGATCAGGCTGCTGTTTCTGCTGATGATCCGGGCCGCCTGCCTTTTGATTTTGATTGATCGGTGTGTTTTTTTTGTTTTCCATAAAATGCTCCTTTCAGGAACGTTAATTGGGTGAAAGACACATATAAATCTATTGCATCCACTATGCCAACTTCTGTTCTTCTGAACTGTCAGCCATAAGTTGGTTGCGTGGCGCATTCCTACGAGGGTACTTAATCACCTCTAGTTTAATTTGATTGTCTCGAGCAAGGCTAATGACGAGATTTAATGGAGTTCAAAAGTTTTGTGCGGTGAGGTCGGCGCAAATTCCCTTCACAAGGATGCTGAACCCTCGCCTCACCAGCACTGATTTTTTGCTTTGAAAAGGGTCTGAAAATCAATACGATATCCTTGTGGATTAAACACAAGGGGTATTGTATGGCTAAAAAAAGAGTTGGAATTATTCAAGGCGGCATGAGCAGCGAGCGAGAAGTGAGTCTCAAGACTGGTGCCGCTTTTTTAAAGGCGATCAAGACGCTTGATTATCCTTTTGAAGTTATAGACGCAGGCGCGAATTTACCGGAGCAGCTCAGGGCTTCAAAAATCGATTGTGCGCTTTTGGCTCTTCATGGAAAATATGGTGAAGACGGAACGGTGCAGGGGATCTTGGAATACATGAAAATTCCTTATACTGGAAGCGGCGTTCAAGCGTCTTCGCTAGCGATGAACAAAATCGCGACAAAGCAGATTTTAACTCACTGGGGTGTTCCTACCCCTGACTTTCAGGTTCTCGATTTGCGTGGAAAAACTTCTGCAGAGAAAAAATCTCTAATAGAAAATTTCAAATCTAAAATTGAAGCTCCTTTGGTGATAAAGCCTGCCCAAGAAGGGTCCGCCGTTGGCGTGACTATTGTGAATAAAGAAAAACTTTCTCCAGTCGAACTTCAATCTGAAATCACCGCTGGCTTGACCGTTGCTGCTCAATATGACCGTGTGATTATTATCGAAAAATATATTCCTGGCCGAGAAGTCACCATTCCTATTTGGCTTGACCGAGCACTGCCCATCATTGAGATCAGACCAAAAGGTGATTTCTATGATTACAAACGTAAATACACTGCTGGTGAAACGGAATATGTCGTACCTGCGCCACTGTCTGAAAAATTAAAAAAAGATTGTGAGCATTTTGCTCTAGAAACTTTCAAAGCTGTAGGGTGCAGACAGTATGCACGGGTGGACATGCGCATTACCCCTGATGACAAGCCGTTTATTTTGGAAATCAACACTTTGCCCGGTTGCACAGAGACAAGTCTTTTTCCTAAATCTGCAGCCAAAGAGGGAATCAGTTTCGAAAAAATCATAGAGACTTTAGTGGAAAGCGCCACTCTTGATTACGCTTGAGATATTTTAAGATCAGTCTCAGTTTGGGATTTGTGGTGCTTCTGGTGATGGGGCTGTATCAAGCATTGTTTAAATCGGATCTCACGCGCATCAAAAAAATAGAAATACAGGGGGCCAATCCGCAAACGGAAAAAAGAATCAGGAAGACTGTTGCTGATGAAGCTATCGGTGCGCAGGTAAAATCCTCCACGTTCTGGAAAATTCAAACGGATAGTGTCGCTCTGAAAATTGAAAAAGATCCTTGGGTTGAATCAGTTCAGGTGAAGAAAGTTTTTCCGGATGAAATAAAAATTGAAGTTTCTGAAAGAACACCCGACGCCTTGATAGGGGCGGGTTCCGGCAATTTGGAATTCGTGGATCAAGAAGGAAATATTTTTGGTCCAGCAGAGGTGAAAGATATTTCGTCTCACGTTTTGATTTCGGGAAAAAACATTTTAGAAAATAAAGAATTGCGATCCCAAGCCATTACAGAGGTTCTCCATGTGCTTCCTGAAAAAGGGCCGATGAGCCGTGATGACGTGAGTGAAATTCAGTTCAATAGTGAAAAAGGTTTTCAGATAGTGATGTCAAAAACTGGAATTGTTGTCGATTTAGGAAAAGAAAATATTCCTCTGCATTTGGATCGCGCGCGGAAGGTCGTTCAGTATTTAGATCTTCATCAAATCAATGCAACGCACGTTGATGCGGATTACGCCAAAAAAGTCCTTGTCAAAGTCCACAAGGATCGATAGCCTGTTGCTAGTGGCGCGCCCAAGGCACGCTATTCTAGAGATACAACTGACTTTTTTGCAAAAAAAAGTCGCAGCCCTGGACGGAGTCAGCGCTGATGAGCCAACAAAAATTGCAGAGCAATACGATATCGTCTGCTAAAACAAGATTACCATCTATCATTGCAGGTCTGGACATAGGCTCCAGTAAAGTCTGTTTGGTCATCGCCCGATACCACGAGAACGCTCGCGGAAATTCATTCGAAATTATTGGTCTTTCTTCTGTCGCTTCAAATGGAGTCAAAAAAGGCTCAGTTGTAAATATTGATTCCACTGTTGAGGCCATTCAAAAAGCACGCGAAGAAGCTGAGCTTATGGCTGGAATTAAAATCACTGAAGTCATCGCCGGAATTTCTGGCACACATATCGAATCTTTCAATAGCACCGGAATGGTAGCCATTAAAAATCGCGAAATTAATAGTGGAGATATCGCTAGAGTTCTTGAAGCGGCTAAAGCTGTCGCAATCAAAGATGATCGCGAACTTCTACATGTGCTTCCGCAAAATTTCATTGTCGATTCCCAAGCCGGCATCAGAGACCCCATGGGAATGTCCGGCGTGCGTCTTGAAGTTGGTGTTCACTTGGTCACCGGCCAAGCCATGAATTTACTCAATCTAAAAAAATGCGTTGAACGTGCTGGATTAAAAATTTCAGGCCGTGCTCTTGATCCTTGGGCTGCCGCAGAAGCGGTTCTCTCTCAAGATGAAAAAGATCTTGGCGTAGCGGTTGTAGATTTGGGCGCAAGTCAGTGTGACATTATCATGTACATCAACGGTGCGGTCAGACACACGGCGGTTGTTCCCGTCGGCGGATCACATCTCACACAAGACATTTCTATAGGATTGCGAACTCCCGCAATGCAGGCTGAGGAAATTAAGAAAAAATATGGCAGTGCCATGACCAGTTTAGTTTCGGGAAGTGAACTCATTGACGTTCCAAGCGTTGGCGGAAGAGCAGCCAGGACTGTCTCGCGTGTGACTCTCGCAGAAGTGATTGAGCCTCGTGCAGAAGAAACACTTTATTTAATACAAAATGAAATCATCAAGAGCGGACACCGTGAGTTATTGGGAGCAGGGGTTGTTCTCACCGGTGGGGGAAGTTGCCTCGAGGGACTTGCCGAGCTCGGCGAATTTATCTTTGAGATGCCAGTGCGAAGGGGATTCGCACTGAACACCTCTGGCCTGAAAGAAGTAGTGAACAGTCCCGTTTTTGCAACGGCTATGGGACTGGTGAAGTACGGCGCCGAGAGTGGCGTTAAGGTAGAGAAGACTTTTTTTGGAAAAATTAGGGAAGATTTGTCATCGTTATTTTAAACACCGAGGGGGAGGCATAAGATGACTTTTGAAATCGAAGAAGGTGGACATTTAGGAGCCAGCATTAAAGTTGTTGGTATTGGCGGAGGAGGATCCAACGCGGTCTCCACAATGATGCTCTCAGGAATGACGGGCGTGGAATTTGTTGTCGCCAACACAGACAGGCAAGCGCTCGAAGCAGCACCTGCTCCTGTAAAAATTCAATTGGGCCGAGAACTCACCAAGGGTCTTGGCGCTGGAGCAAATCCAGAAATTGGAAAACGCGCGGCCATTGAAAGTTACAACGACATCGCTGAAAAACTCGAAGGTGCCGATATGGTTTTTGTCACTGCCGGAATGGGCGGGGGAACAGGAACTGGAGGCGCACCGATCGTTGCTAAAATAGCGCGCGAACTTGGCGCACTGACAGTTGGGGTAGTCACTAGACCGTTTTTGTTCGAAGGTAAACGTAGAAAAAAGCACGCCGATCAGGGATTGGCAGAACTAAGAGATAACGTTGATACGCTCATCGTTATTCCCAATCAAAAATTGCTCGCGATCGCTGGGGAGAAAACTCCTTTACTCGAAACATTTAAAAAAGCTGACGAAGTTTTATTGCAAGCTGTTCTTGGTATTGCAAATCTCATCAATATTCGTGGCCTCATCAATTTAGATTTTGCTGATATAAAAACCGTCATGGCAAATAAAGGCATGGCGCTGATGGGTACTGGCATAGCTAAAGGTGAAAATCGCGCAGTGGAAGCAGCAACTGCTGCTATTTCAAGTCCACTTCTCGAAAATGTGGCGATCGATGGCGCAACCGGAATCATCATCAATATCACCGGTGGAACTGACCTCACCATGTTTGAAGTCAACGAAGCTTCAACACTTATAACCGAAGCCGCTCACGAAGATGCTGAAATTATTTTTGGCGCTGTGATCGATCCGAAAATGAAAGAAGAAGTTCGAGTCACGGTCATTGCCACTGGTTTCGGGAAAGACGAACGTCATTCTTACGCCGAACAAATGACTCAGCTTCAGGCTTTGTCCATGGCGCAAGCGATGATGAATCAACAGCCGCAAATGCCTGTGTATCCTATTGCTGAGCCAGTCATGATTTACTCTCCCGAGCAATTGGCTCAACCGGCTCCGATGGTGCAGTTGTCTGAAATTTCACTGCCCTTAGAAGTGATCACATTTGAAGAAGTGCAGGCTAATATTCAAGCCGCTCAAGTGAGTGTGACTAGCGCCGTGATTTCAGATTTGGCACCGATCAATGCTCCGACGACAATGTTACAGCCTATGGTCCAGGAAATGCCAGTCATGGCAATACCGCAGCAGGTGGCGCCTCAGCCGGCAGCACCGCAAATGATCAAGGCTTATGCTGATGGATTGCCACCGATTCCTCAAAATGTGCCTACAACGCAGATTGAAATGAATGGAACTAGAGAAAGTATTTCGGCGCGACCTATTTTGCCCCGAGACATTCTTCTTGCCAAAGCAAAAGCATTTAGGGAGAGTCAGTCCTATGTGAGAACGCCTGCTGAAGAGCCTGTGCAACTCAGCATGAGAATGCCGGATTTAGATTCGGCAAAAAAAATGGCGCAACAAATGGGACCCAACTATGACATCCCCGCATTCATCAGACAAAATCAAAGGCCCGATCAACAATCTTAAGGGGCAGCTTAACGCTCCTGAAAAAGCCTTTGTTATATCCGATGTGCATCTCAAAAAAATGGCCACTCCAAACGGAGCGGCCATTTTACATTTGATCCAAAAAGCACAATCAGATGTTCAGATGTTTATCATTTTAGGTGACCTCTTTGATCTTTGGCTCGGCCAAGGGGATTATTTTAAAAGAGAATATGCCCCTTTGATTGAAGAGATCAAAATTCTCACTAAAACCTGTCGAGTCATCTTTTTTGAGGGCAACCACGATTTGCACTTAAAGAAATTCTGGGAAAAAGAATTGGGAGTCGAAGTCTACACTTCCCCGCAAATGATTGAATTTGGCGGAATGAAAATTTGGGCCGAACATGGCGACGAAATCAATCGGGAAGACCGAGACTATTTGTTTCTGCGTTGGGTCTTGCGCTCAAGGCCCATTGAACTTTTAATTTATAGTCTGCCTTCTAAGATTTCTGCTTTTATTGGGAATCGCGCATCAAAAGCAAGCAGAGCTTACACAGCGCAAATCGTAAACAATTCTAAACAAACCGTTCGAGACTATGCCCAAAAACTTCGCCTGACACATGATTTTGATCTTTGTCTGGTTGGACACACTCACGTGATGGATGATTTTAAATTTGAAACTGAAAAATCTGGCAAAATCAGCTCATCCGGGCGTTTGATCAATCTCGGATCTTGGTATGAGAGTCCTTGTTACCTAGAAATCAATGCTAGCGCGAAAAGCGCCGAAGTCCAAAAGCTCTAATTTATTTTTTGAAGTTGCACTCGTACATCAGAGAAAGAGCGACTTGCTAAAAGCAATGCGCGATAATGTTACCGGTGAGAGAGTCAAAGAAAAGGCATAGTTGTTTGGGAAAGTGAATTCTATTCGGAAATAGTTGGTCTTTGTACTGAGCCTTTTTGCTCGTTTATTTTAAGGGAAGTACAGATAGTAAATCTCCGGATATCTTTTTCGTGTTTTATCTCTCCCACTTCAATTAGAAAAGGGATTGACTGAGTTCCAAAGAATTCCATCAAGCTGATGAGACGCCATAGCTTGAGTTGCGAAAATTGAAATGAGAATAAGCGCTAAGAGGAGGGTTTTCATTAATTGTCTTCAAGTAAGATAAAATTCTGATGGCCGATTTCTTGAAGTCGATTCTGACATTCGATTTTCCCAAGATGAATGTTTTCTTTTATTTTTCAAAAAAATAACGGGGCCGTGATCACAAAGCCGCTCTCAACGCAGGGAGATTCATCCAAAGCTTGATGATTTCGAATAGCGCTGGAGTAGGTGATTATATCATCGGTGATTTCATCAAGAAATATTTTTTAATCTGATTTTGTGAAAATCTGCAAATTCTAAATAGAGCCCATCTGCAATTCCGTAGTCTTTAAGAGGTCGAGAGTGATTCCAAAGTTTATCGTTTCGTTTCACTTTAAGAGAAGTTTGAATTGGAGCCGCAATACTATCGTTGGGGCTTTTCTTCCGCCCCTCCATTGCTCGCTGCAAAACTCGACGCTACTAAAAATACGGAAATGAGAATGAATGATCGATTTGGCAAAAGATCTCGCTAAATATGAATATGTAACATTCTATATTTAGCGAGAAATATGCACGCGAGGGCGGCTTAATGGACCTGGTGGTCCTGCTGACGATCTACCAAATTTTTTCAGGCGCCGGGATCTAAACTTGGCTCTGGAGATTGGGTAGGTGATTTTGCAGGAATCATCTCACATTGGGTTGTGATGAAATCGAGTGCCTTGGCTTGACCGGGTAAATTAAGTTTGACTTGAGCTTGAAGTTTCCGGTCCTGATTGATTCCTAAGCTTATCGAAAGTTGCGCCGTCGCAATTTCGGTAGAATTTGTCCCATCAAACTGAACCAGTGGCCCTTGAGGTGAAAATGTCACGACGTCATTGCCTTGTACAGATTGAGAAGCCTGATAGAAATCCTTCTTATTTTCTTCACCGGTCATAAGTAAAATACCGTTGACGAAAGTTTTATCCGGATTTTCAATGATTAAAGTGACGACATCATAAATTCCAAAACCGGTTTGCATGGCTGGATTTTTACAGGCGGCTATAAGTTGTGGATTTTCAGAGCTGTTATTAGCAAAAGCAGAATTTCCGAGCATCAAACACGACATCGCAAGCAGACCAATCAAAAGCATTTTCATTGTAACCCCCTAATGATTAATAAAAATTTACTTTATCTTGATATTATTTTTTTATCGAGTCTACAGGATTCTAACATTTGTTTAGCATGGGCTAAACTTGTAGCGGTTATTTTCGCTCCGCTGATGAGGCGTCCCAGCTCTTGAATTCGTTCTTTTGTGGAGAGTTCTTGAACATCGCTTTTGACAAATCCTTTTTGCACTTCTTTACTGATCAGGAAATGGGCGTCGGCAAAGCTCGCCACTTGTGGAAGGTGAGTGATGCTGATGACTTGATGAGCGCCGGCAATAGATTTTAGTTTCCGTCCCACTTTTTCAGCGGTGGGTCCACTCACGCCGGTGTCTACTTCGTCAAACAAATAAGTCATAGGCAAATCACTCATAGCAACAACTTGTTTTAGGGCAAGCATGATGCGGGAAAGCTCCCCGCCGGATGCCACTCGGCTCAACGCGCGCGCAGGCTCAAGAGGAGCAGCTTTAATCATGAAGGTAACGTCATCACATCCGGTGGCTTGCAACTGCTCTGCTTTTGCAATGTCTACCGAAAGTTCGGCGCCCTTCATATTGAGCTCTTTAAGTTCCTTGTTCACGCCCAACACCATTTTGGTGGAAGCCTTTTTTCTTAGTTTGCTTAAGTTTTCAGCCATTGTCCAAAGCTCTGAGTTTAATTGCTGAATTTCTCCATCGAGAAGGGCAATGTTTTCTTCGCTTGATTCCAAAAGATCAAATTCACTTTGTGCTTTATCGCGGAATTCGATAATGCTTGAAATATTGATTCCGTATTTTCTTTGGAGTTTTTTGAAATCGCTCAGTCTCTCAGCGATTGAATCTAGCGAATCTGATGATTCGCCTGTTTCTCCGTTATTTCCTCCCCCTGAATTTCCGCTGGAATTCTTTTTGCGATAGTCGCTGAGGGAATAGGAAATATCCTCGGAGATCGAAAATATACTTTTGAGATTTTCGAGCATCGGCAAAAGTGAAGAGTCGATAGCGAGGAGGTTTTCACCCTCTTTTAGAATCAACGATAGGCGAGCTTGCATTCCATCTTCATCGCCGAAAATAAAGTTCTCTGCGTTTTGTGCGAATTGTAAAAGCTTGGCTGAATGTTTGGCGCGTTGATAAGCCGTCGCCAATCTTTCTTCGTCTCCTTCTTGAGGATCAAAGGCAGCGATTTCGGAAATTTGGAACTTCAGAAAATCCATTCTTTGCTCGCGCCCTTGAACCGAAATTTTAAGCTCCGCTAATTGGCGCTCGAGAGTTTTCTTAGCCTCTCGTTTATCAAAGTATTTCTCACGCAGCAAAAGTGTTCCGCCAAAATTATCTAGAAGATCAAGTTGTGCCAATGGTTTTATAAGTGAGTGATGTTCGTGTTGACCGGTGATCTCAACCAACAAAGGCACAAGTTGTTCAAGAATTCCTAAAGTAGAAAGGTGTCCATTGATGTAAACCCGATGCTTGCCATTCTTATTGATGATTCGACGGACAATGAGAATTTCTTCGTCAGGCTTAAGATCGAATTCATTCAAAACTTTTTTAACATCGGGTCGGGCTGAGACGTCAAACGCTCCTTCAATCTCTGCTTGCTCGCTCCCGGTGCGAATCACATCCGTGGCGGCTTTTCCACCCATGAGCAAAGACAACGATCTCAGCAGAACGCTTTTCCCCGCGCCGGTTTCTCCTGTGAGAATATTTAAACCAGGCCGTAAAAAATGTACGGAGAGTTTATCGATAATGGCAAAGTGACTGACCTTGAGTTCAAGAAGCATAAAATGCCCTCCTAAAAATATTTACTCTCTTTCGCCAAAGCGCAGTTTTGATCGGAGGATGTCGTAATAGTTGCGCGTTGGGAGTGTGAGCATCAACACGTCAGATTTTCCACGCGTGACGACCACATCATCTTCATAAGTTAAATCTTCTACTTTTTGCCCGTCGACCAAAAGTGCGGCACGCCCTGAAACTTCATTCAGTTTGAGTTTCACTTTTTGGTTGTCTGGTAAAATAATTGGACGATTAGTGAGGGTGTGCGGGCAAACTGGAGTGATAGTGATTGCCGCAACCGATGGATGCACAATGGGACCTCCAGCGGCGAGACAATATGCCGTGGAGCCCGTTGGTGTAGCGACAATCAATCCGTCTGCTTTCACCGTGCTCACAAAAAAATTATTTGAGTAAATGGCCATGTCGATTAATTTTGACCGGGAGCCACGCTCTAAGACGATGTCATTTAGTGAAATATAATGTTTGGCGGCAGCGTTTTTCTTTGTCACCGTTGTGCACAAAGTGGCTCGTTTAGATCTTGGCATTTTTCCGGCAAGTGCAAGTTCCAGAACATCAAAAATTTCACTCTCTTTTGTTTCGGTTAAAAAACCTAAACTTCCCATATTTACACCCAATATGGGGACCACTCTGCAATTGAGCCAACGCACTGCTGCTAAAAAAGTTCCGTCACCGCCGAGAGCTAAAACTAAATCTAGATTCTTCACTTTTGTAGTCAGTGCTTTTTTTGCGTGAGGGATCGGTTTGCAAGTGGGGTCGAGATAAATATTTATTTTTCTCTGATTAAGCCACTCGGCCACGCCGGTCGCCACGGTGCGAGCTTTTTCTGATTGAGGTCTATAGACAATGCAGATGTTTTTTACTTTTGATGCCATGCTTTTAGTTTTCCCTTTTGGCGGGACAAAATGCAAGAAGATCAGCCAAAAATTACACTAGGATGGGTTTTTACTTTGAATTTGCTCCTTTTCCACCTATACCCATGCTTGTTATGGGGATCATAAAAATCATCAAGTCTAAATTACTAATCACCCTTCTTGCGGCTACGGCGATATTCACGCTGGCCTGCACTCCGCAAAGTAGTGCGCCCAATGTGGATAACCCATCTCCTGCGCTTCTAAATATCAAAGGCTGTAAAGCTGCCTCTTTAAGTTTTCAAACTTTTACGGCCACCAACGTGAAATCTTTGGTGAATTGTCTCAATGGGTCGAGCAAAGCTATGCAGCCCGTGAAAGACTTTTTGGACTCTGCCAATGAAGCGGATCTCAACCAATTGTTTCAAGCGCTAAATTTGCATCTCGCTTGGGGAAGCACCCGGCAAGTGCAACTTTTGGATTTGCTCAAGCTCATGGAGAACCAGGGCTATCTCAAAGCGCTTTATCGCAACTTTGAAGTGCTTGCACGCACCGGGCTTATCACTCATGTTGCCAAAGCTTCCATCGTCGCCCTTGCGCAAAACAGTTCGGCGAATCCGGATCCGGACATAGCTCAACTCAGTCAATACATTGTGAACTTGATTGATTCAGGTCTTCAAACTCGAGCACTCGACGCGTTATCACTTTTTAATCAGCCTCGAGCGCAGGCCATGGCTCTTTTGCTGGCAAATTCTGTCGGTACTCTTGATGCTTCACAAGTCAGCGACAATTTATCTTTGGGATTAAATTCGATGCTGACCGATGGCAGTGTCCACAATCTCTTCACTCACCTGGGTGAACCAAAACTTTTGCTGACAATGAAAAATACGGTCAGTGCTGATCGTACCGGCTTCAACGATGTTCTGAAATATTTTGTGTCGAGGCCGGATGGGAATTTTCAACTATTTAGGCGCGCGCAAATTACCGTGCGTGCAGCGGATCAACCTCTCGAGTGTTTTCCTAAAAACGCTACTAACTCGAAAGCGATTCATCGCAAAGATGTGAGCTATTCTCGCAAGGCAGATAATTTATTAAATTTTATGGTAGGCGAGACCATCGGGAAAACTCGTACGCAAAATGATGAATTTCTTTTGCAAACAGCGCCTCTACTTTTGGTGGCCACGCCGGACCTTTGCCAGGTGCCTCCTGAACTCATTGCTAATTTCGACACAATCGAACAGCTAGCACAAGATGGTTACAGTGAAGCCTATGGAAGATTTTGGACGATATTGACTGGAAGTTCGCGCTACGACACTTTGGTGGATGCGCTTAAATCAAATCATGTCATTGACTTTGCTCCAACCTTAGGGGAAATGGCCAATCGTGCAGCACTGCGCGTATTTTGGGACTTTGCCGGAGACGATCTCACTGAAGCTGAGGCGCAGACGTTCAGTGAAATACTATCTAGACTAGTAGTAGAAAATATTTCTGGTCCGGCGCTCGATGCCTGGATCAATTTGCATTTTTCGGGAAGTACGAATAAAATTTCCAAATCTACTCACGATAACTTATTGGCAGTGGCCGACAAACTTCCTTCAGCCTCAAAAAATCTTGCGGCACTTTTAATGAGCGTCAACATAGATTCTGGAATTGATGCTGCTCACGATCAAATGGCCGCTGCTCTTTGGAATAGGGTAGCCGATCAAAAATTTAAAAGTAGTCCCGAACTTGCTTTGAGACATGTGGCTGGAAGAGTTCTTGCGGGTGACGACTTTCAAAAAAATCAAATTCACGGCATTGCCCAAAGTTTAGTAAACGTCTGGGGAGACTCGCAAGGTGGCTTGGGCGAAACGGTCAAAATTTTAAGTGACGTGAATCAACTTTCGCAGCAATCTCCATTCTCAGATTTTGTGCGCGATATGTTGGCGGATAATTCCTATGTGAGTAGTTCTAGTCCCGCACTTGTTAGACTTTTGCAAAATTCAAATTTTGATGGGGCGATATCGTATTTAGGGGTTTTGGCTAAGTCAGGAGACTTAGAAAAACTAACAAGCTTTCTTGTCGATTTACTTAGGCAGGGAGTGAAACCGCAGGGAAATTTACTTCAGGCACGCACCGATAAGCCGTTCAAAACAAATTTCGAGTCATCGATGCAAGAAGGACGTGAACTTTCAAGTCTATATATTTCGTCTCAAAATAGGCAAGTCGTTAAAGGAAATTATGGGCCGTGCTTAAATCTCAAAGGTGATTTGTTTGAACCAACTGGAAATGTATTTTCTCAGGCAGTGCAATGTTTGAATGCCAATGGCGCAGATCCAGAACTCAATAACGTGACGCAAGTTCTCAGTTCAGCAAAAGTTTTGCCACTGGCTGTTCAACTGATGAGTCGATTGATTAAAGATTCTCCCGCTCTGCCCGGAACTTTAGATCAGCTTGAGAGTTTATTGAGATCAGGGCAATTGCACACGCTATTAAATTTATATTCTTTGATGGGGACTTCTACCTATCATGTGTTCGACAATCTTGATTCCTTGGCTACTTCAATATTTTTACATCCTAAAGCTGACAACGCTTTGAAAATTCTGGGATGGCTTTCAAGCCAATCGAATATTTCTCAAAATCTCTCGACCACTGTTGATTTGATTTCCAATACGCCCAAACCGGTTTTCCAAAGTCAAAATACTTTCAGGCTGACAGTTGCAAATCCCGATTCAGTCAAAGCGCAGATCGCAGTTTTTTTCCCCAAGGCCTCCGTTAAAGATTTACAAAATATTTTTGAATATGCCCGAGAAAATTTTGAAACACATAATGATTTTTGGCTATATCAAGAGGGGAATTACCCCAAGTACAATAAAGATCAGTTCAAGGCGACGATCATTTTAATGATGACTAATATCTTGAGAACGACGGATCTTGAAGAATTTTTATCCGCTCTTCAAGATATTGGACGTGATGGCTCTGCAGTTGACTTTGTAAAAAACCTCAGTCAATGGCAGATCGTAACTTTAAGCAACGGTGGCGATGGCTCCACGCACGCTCACATTCAAACTGGACTAGACGCACTTGAAAGTTTGGTACTCAATGGTGATTTTGGATATGCGACTGTTGGAAATATTGGGACTACCTTTCAGTTAGCTGTCGAAAAATCCACAGATTTTGTGCAAACAATGAATGAGCAATTCAAAAAACTTCAATTGGGATATTCTGTCTCTAACATTCCTCTGCTAGGAAACTCTGAAAAGAACAAACACTTCGAAAACATGATATTGAATTTTCCAGCGCTTAATCTCATTGCCGCAAATAAAGAGATGCGGGTTTTGCAAAGACAGTATCAAGCCCTCTACCGATCTACTCCCGATGCCGATAAAGAAAACCAAGATCCTACTGTCAATCACATGGGGCTTATTAATTTATTTAATAAATTAGGATTCTTTGAAAACCTTAGCATGGGTTATCAGGCAGCCCTCGCACAAGGACAAGCATACAGTATTTCGCAAACTTTTGCAGGCTTTGCATTAAAAATTAGGCCGCAAGATGTGATCAATTTGCGACTGGTGATTGGAAATCTACTTTCTCAGTACAATTCGATGGGATCAGCTAGCCCTCTGGATCAGGGATTGGAATTGTATTGGGACTTGAGTGCCAATCATCCAGACAATTATGCGAAATTTAAAACTCATCTTTTTCATGTGATGCTGGCAGAAGACGGCGTGGTGGATACATTTTCCACTGTCTTAAAAGCTCTTTCAACCGTGAGCAACGACACTCACACTATGACTAAACTTTTGAATGTGGTTTTTAGTGATTTGCAAAATGACTCCAGTCTTCTCTACACTGTGTGTGCAAATCTGATTGCCCTTGATCCAAATACTTTTAACGTGTTCCATCAGCTCATTGGGCAATTGCTGAATCGCTCAGATTTTGGAGACACCTTGGTTCTTGCGGGCGATGTTTACGAGAAAAATCCGCTGTCGATGGACGCCCTCTTCGCTAGCCTAACGGCCTATTCCCAAGATCCTCGCGTGAAGGCTCTGGACCCTCAAACCGTTTTAAAAGCTGTGCTTCAGAATATTTCTACCACCTCAGCTGGACAAGGAGTCTGGGCTTCTGGCGCGTTTTTGCTTTCCGACCCAACTTCTCGTCAAAATTTGGAAACGTTGGGTGTAACATTAGGGCAAGGTAAACAACTTAGCATTTTCAATTCTTTTTTGATGCGGAAGAGTCAGTCCGGAGACTTAGAGAATTCGCTGCGGTTCTTGTTCGATCATTTTAAAAAAGCGGGGAAGTAAATGTCTGCTCATTTTCTTTTTGGTTCAATCCTTATGCTACTTTTGAATACCAGCCTTTCCTTTGCTTCTATACCCGTCCAGCAATCCGGTTTTGAAAAAAGCAATCGATACATTGATCAAGGTGTTTTCATCGGTGGCTTTGAACATGGGGTTCAGTCGCTCGTTTCTGTTCGCAGAAGCTTCGATCAAGACACTAAAGTTGAAAAAACCGTTATTGAAATCAGCAGCGGCGGAAAGAAAAATAGTCCGGAACGTCCTGGATTTTATCATATCAGCCTACAGAAAAAGCCGCGCCGACTTTTGATAGACATGCACAATGTCGTTGGATCTAAAATGTCGGAAGAACTTTTGAGGAAAAATTTTTCGCTTTCTCGATACTTTTCTGATGTGAAAATATTTGAAGACCCCATGACCAAGAGCATGACTTTAGAAATTCCATTACGGGAAACCACTAAGGCTTCAATGAAAATTGAAGTGTTTGAACTTTCCAGCGTCGGGCAGCCTGGCCGAATAGTTATCGACGCTAAGGAATTTTAAAAAGTGTTGAGCCTTTTCGTCTCGATTCTTTTAGCTAGTATCCCTTCACATGCTCGAATTTTTGATTTTACCAAATCAACATCCTCCACCTATCTCAAAGGGGATTATGGTTTCAATCGTGTGCAGAAAATGGCGTATCAGCCAGGCTTTCCTAGCGCAATCTCTTTTCCAAGCTTGGGTGGGGTGAGTCAGAATTTCGCTGCGGAAATCGGATTTGGAATCAACGTGCATAAATTTACTACGCGTTTTGGATTGCAGCTTTTATTTCCTCAATTGATGACCGGACTAGCAGGTACGAGTGCTTCGGGCACTCAATTGCTCAGTGTAACAAGTCAGCTGTATGCGATCATTCCTAAAGTTGATTTTGAAGTGGCGCTGAAACAAACCGCTGAAACTAAAACCTATCTTGGCTTTGGACTGGGTTACGCATTTGTCACTTTAAGAAATTCGGTAGGCTTCACACCGAGTGGAAATGCCGCTTATCCGGGCGTGAGCGATTATATCGAAACCGGTGCTACCAACGCATTGATGGTTGAAGCATACGGTGGGGTTGAGTACCTATTGTTTGATACAGTGGGATTCGGTTTGGACGCCGGCTATCAATATCTGCCCGTGGGTTCGATCAACGTGAGTCAATCGTCCACCACGATCTCCGGAGCGGAAACATCGGGTGGAGTCATGAAAAATGCTGATGGCAGTTCTCGAAATTTTGACCTCAGCAACATTTTCGCTGCGGCTTCGTTAAGAATTTATTTTAACTAGCTGTAGAGTTCTTTAATTTCTGCGCTGTATTTTTCACCGACAAATCTTCTCTTCACTTTCAACGAAGGTGTGACTTCGCCGCTTTCCACGGTGAAATCATGCGGCAATATAGTGAAGTTCTTTACAGTCTCGTAACTTGCGAGTTCTGAGTTTTTCTCTTTCACAATATCGCGGATCAAATCTTGAACTTTAGGATTTTTTGTGAGCTCCGTGTAATCCTTTGTTCCTAGGCCCTGGGCAGCCGCAAATTTCAGAAGTTCTTCGGGATTAAGGGTGATGAGCGCCACGATGTATTTCATTTTGTCGCCATAGATGGCGGCTTGGCTGATCATCTTGCTTATTTTTAAAACGTTCTCGATTTTCTGTGGGGCGATCATCTTGCCACCAGCAGTTTTAATCATGTCTTTTTTGCGATCTGTGATTCTAAGGAATCCCTCTGAATCAACCGCTCCGATATCGCCAGTGTGAAACCAGCCATTCTCCAAAGATTCCTTAGTGGCTTCAGGATTTTGAAAATACTCTTTGAAAATCTTTTTGCTCTTGATGAGGATTTCTCCGTCATCGGCAATTTTCACTTCAACATCACCAATGGGCAAGCCCACTGTGCCAAAATTATATTTATAGGGGTTGTTAAAGAAAACTCCCGCAGTAGTTTCCGTCAATCCGTAACCTTCAAGAATTAAAATTCCTGCGGCGTGAAAGAATTCAAGAATTTCTTTGGAGATTGGAGCGCCGCCGCTGACCATGAAACGAATGCGATTTCCCATTTTTTCTTGAAGTTTAGAAAACACAAGTTTGTAAGCGAGACGATACTGAAGCAACGTTTTGAAAGGCACTTCACGCTTTTCACGTTTGGCCAAACTCACTTCGCGTCCAATACCAACGGCCCAATAAAAAATCTTTTTCTTTATGGCACTGCCATCGTCTACTTGTGAAATCACGCGAGCATAAATTTTTTCATATATGCGAGGGACCGCTAACATCATTGTAGGTTTGATTTCCAGCATGTTGGCCGCGATTCGATCAATGCTTTCGGCAAAAGCCATTTTCCAACCAAGGTAGATATGCGCCCACAACTCGACTCGTCCAAAAATATGGGCGAATGGTAAAAATGTGAGGCTGGTATCAGAATCGTTTAAATCTAAAATGGGTTTCACATCTTCACATTCAGAGGCGATACACTCATGCAAAAGCACTGCGCCTTTCGGCTGTCCAGTCGTTCCTGAAGTGTAAACGACGGTGGCAATGTCACTGATTTTATTTTTCTGACATTCATTCTTAAAAAAGTCTGGTTGCTTGGCGAGAAACTTTTTACCTAATTCAAAAGCTTGATCCAAGGTGATGACATCTTTAACGTCACAAGCGGTGAAACTCACATAAGTCTTCAAGGCAGGAATTTTACCTTGGAGTTGTTCAAGCTTTTTATATTGAGCCATGTCTTCAAAGAGCACGGCAGTGGCTTGAGAATTATTGATAATGAATTCCACATCTTCAATGGTGTTGTTTTGATAAAGGGGAATGGTGACAGCACCGATTCCTAAAATAGCCATGTCTGAAATATTCCACTCATAGCGAGTGTTACTCATGATGGCGACGCGATCTCCGCGCTTTACACCGAGGCTCACGAGAGCCGATCCCAATTTTTCCGCCATTTCAAAGTAACCGGCCCAGGAAATATCTTTCCAATGACCATTTTTACTGTAACGAAGTGCGACCTGAGTGGCTGGGCGCAGACGTGCTTCCATAAAACAATGACTGACGGTTTTTTCCATTTTTTTGAGATCTCCCTACAAAGTTTGTATTTCCAGAGCGGAAAAAAGTCAATTACTGTCGAGATTGACGCGGAAAGAGATAGATGCTTTTAAGTGTGTCTTGTTTTACGAGCACAACTTGCTCATCTCTGAATCCAGTAAAGTGATTGATAGCTGTGATTTTTACGGAACGGTTGGCTGGAATGGGAATTCGTTTATTGGTTGCAGATTCCAGTTTTACGCCATCGATGTAAATATCTGATCCGGAAGGTTGCACGTCAATATTGACATAACCATAAATCGCTTTGTCCATTGTGAAAGACAATGCTTCTACTGGTTTCGTTACTATAAATTCGTGGTGAGTGTCAACATACCCATCTCGATGAAGTCTCAGTGTGACACGTCTTCGAATTGGAAGTGTGATTTCCGAAGGTGTTGTTCCGAATCTTTTTTGTTCGGGTGAACCTTCTTCGATCGTTGTGATTTCTGCTCCAGCTGGAAAACTTCGAATTGTGAGCCTTCCACTTTCTTCGGGCATGACGGCCGCGGGAATTTTAGGTAGGGGTAATGGTACCGCGGGATTTACTGACAGTTGTGAATCTTGCTCTTCTCCGACTGATGCTTGTTCCGTGCGTGATGCTGTCATAGAGTTTACAGCCCCTTGCCCCAATTTAAAGAAACGCGTAGGATTTTTGAAAAAGGTAAATCCTCCCACGGTAAGTACCACCAGTAAAATTCCAGCAGGGAGCCACTTCAATAGGGATCCTTCTTGAGCAGATCTTGCTGGACCGTACCATTCCGAATCTGTGTTACTCGATCTTGCTTTTCTTCTGACGATTTCTACTTGGCTGTTTGCTAAATGTTGTCGTACGCGAGCGGCGTCCACTACTAATGAAATGTCTTTGTTTTTTTCGAAAGTGTTGAGAATAAAATTATCTGGTGGTCGATTGCTTTCCGATTTACCTAGTTGGCTAGTGTCGGTTGCCGTGTCTGTCTGGGTGATAGTTGTAGCGCTATCATGGTTTGTCTTTTGCTCAATTTTTTTCATGCGGGCAAAATCAATTTTAGCGAATTCAGAAACTTTGTTTCTGTCTTCGAGAATTTCTTCTTTAAAAAGAAGTTTAGTAAAATGACTGAGATCTTGTGCTGTAAACTCTGGGTTGATTTTGTAAAGATAGCGGCTCAAGTCCCGTGACATTTCCGACGCTGATTGATATCTCGAGTTTTTTTCACGCGCGAGTGCTTTCATTGTGATGCGATCAAGCTCTTCACTGATATTGGGATTTATTTTACGTGGGGAAGGTATAATGCATTCGCGAATTTTTTTGATCGTGTTGATTTCATTATTGGCAACAAAAAGTCTTTCGCCGGTTAGAATTTCCCAGAGCACAATACCCGTAGAGAAAATATCCGTACGCCAGTCCAATTCCAAGCCTTCGGCTTGCTCGGGACTCATGTAGCCAAATTTGCCTTTGAGAGTTCCGGCACGTGTTGAGTCAATTCGGCTCTCAGCTTTAGCAATTCCAAAATCAACTAATTTTACTTCGCCTTCAAAACTGATCATAATATTTTGAGGACTCATGTCTCGATGGATGATGTTGAGAGGATTGCCCGTGTTTTTGTCGGTGCAGCGGTGCGCGTAATCGAGCCCCGTACATATTTGCGCGATGGTGTAGACACCGTGCTCGATGGTCAGTGACTTTTGGAGTTTGGTGCAGCGTGAAATCACTTGTCTTAGATTTCGGCCATCGACAAATTCCATGGATAGATAATAGAGGCTAAGTTCTTCGCCGAATTCGTAAATGGTCGCGATATTTGCCTGAGAGAGATTGACGGCAATTTTTGCTTCGTTTTTAAACATGTCGATAAATTCTGAATTTGCAGAGTATTGAGGTAAGATTCTCTTGATGGCAATAATTTTAGCAATACCGCTTAAGCCCGGAGCCTTGGCGCGATAAACTTCCGCCATACCGCCGGCGGCGATTTTGTCTAAGAGAATAAATTTGCCAAACAACTCAGGTTTTAGAGACACTATGGTCCCTCCCTCTTATTACACTTTTCGTCATGGAGGCGAAAAAACTAAATATGAAATGGATTGGAATCACGGGTGGCATTGCCACTGGAAAATCGACGGTGACTCGCATTATTCAGGACCTTGGTGGTGTGGTCGTGGATGCGGATCAGCTTGCACGCGAAGTGGTGGCGCCTGGCACCTTTGGTCTGGCCTCTTTAGTCCAGGCTTTTGGGACTGGAATTATAATTTCTTCTGCAACAAATGGTTCAAAGTCGAGTGTTCTTGATCGAGCAGCGCTTGCAAAAATTATTTTTACTGATCCCGAAAAACGAGCGACGGTGGAGCGGTTGCTTCACCCGCTGATTCAACGCCGAGCTTTGGAGGAGCGCGAAAAATTATCCAGTCGTGGATTGCCTCGAGCTTTTTATGATGCCGCTCTGATTTTTGAAAAAGGATTGAAAGATCGGTTTGATGCGGTGGTTTTAGTGTCCGCTCCGTTTGAATTGCAACGTGCTCGTTTGATGAAGCGTGACGGTTTATCTGCCGCTGATGCCGAGCTGCGAATCTTGGCGCAAATGCCTCTGGCCGAAAAAATTTCTATGGCGGATTTTGTAATCGAAAACGATGGCGTGGAAGCGAACGCTCGCCGGCAAGTGATCGAGTTGTTGAGGAAGTTGTGAGCGGTTTGCAAAAATTCTGGAGATGCACTTTAAAAATTGTGGGCTCAATTTATTGAGCATGTCTGTGTGTTCGGGTTTATTGCGTAAGATCTTTTCCAATGAATACCTATTTCCAGAGAAGAACCTATTTATTGAATTGAATTCCATCCGCATCGTCGAACCAATTTAAAAAGTATTTTTATTCATCTCAGCAAATTAAAAGCCAATAGAAATTCCGGCGAGCAAACCCAAGTAAGCATTTGAGTTTAGATCTCCCGCCGTAAAAGCTTCAGCACGCAATGAAAGATTCTGAGTGAAACTCCACTCTAAACCTCCGCCAGCTTGTAGAAAAAATCGAGTCCAAGAAAGAATCACGACCAAGTTGTCGTTGGAAAGCATTCGTAACCCCAAACCTAAATTGTAGTAAGATCTGATCTTTCCGGCAATTCCACTGTACCATTTTGCCATCAATCTAAAGTGTGCTTCTTGCGCGCCCAATGAGTCAAAAGCCGCTTCTAAATGAAATCTATTTTGGCTTGGCAGCATGTAACTGAATCCTCCTAAACCATAAACAACTGCGGGTTGGCTGGAGTATGCCGCACCAAGATAAACGCTCAGCGATTGAGTGTCGGAGTAAAAAAACTGCAAAGGGCTAGCAACGTATTTCTTGTTTGGATTGGTCGGAGCCGTGCTCTGCATCATATTTTTTTCCAGATCCGCTTCTCCACTGGTGCTCTTTGTTTCTGCGGGAGTGTTTTCAATATCCATGACTTGCGTTTTGGGCGTGATTGCTCCGTTTTCATCAGGCGAAGCCGCTAGACAAATCAAACTCCAAGAAGGGGTGAAGATGGCTAGTCCTAGAGTGATTATAAAAAGAAGTTTTTTCATTTGCAATTCACTCGACCTCTCGTGCAGATTTATATGGTTACCTTAAAACATTTAAACACGGGGGACCTGGGTGTTCAAAATATTATTTACGCTTTGTCTGTTGTTAATGGCGTCGAGCCAAGAAGTTCGCGCAGCAGAGAGTTTTTATCTCCATCAACCCTACATTTCCGCCCGTGTTGCTGGCCGAGGCATGGTTGGCACATCCATGACGGATAGCTATGAAGCAATGTTTTATAACCCCGCAGGCCTTGCTCGGTTTGAATCTCACGATTTGAACCTAGGCATTCAAGCTGGTGGAACCCCCTCGATTATGAATCTTTATAGTGATCTCAGTGGCGCAGGTTCAGATCCGGTGAAGCTCACTAATGCTTTGCTTAACGACATGGGTAATCACTATGCGACGCGCGTTCAAGTGGGTGGAATTTGGGTTTGGCCTTCATGGGGAATCGCATTTATTCCCGTTGATGTTTCAGTTGAGGCAGACATTGCAGCCACGGCGGGTGCTTCCGTTGGATTGCTCGCGATTCAAGATTCCACGCTGCAATTCTCAAAAGCTTGGAATTTGAATGACGATAAAACAATGAACATCGGTGTCTCTCCTAAAATTGTTTATCGCGCTTACATAGATAAAGTCGTTTCCGTATTCGACCTCGCTCAAAGCACAAATTTACTTCAAGCATCTGATGCTCAAGAAGGCATGACTGTGGATTTCGACTTTGGATATCTTTGGACATTGCCTATTGCCGATTCCGGAATTTTCTCTTGGCTGAAATATGCAAAGCCCACCATTGGTGTCGCGGTGAGAAACGTTTTGGATGAAGGATTTTTTGGCGATGCTCATTTGATTTCAAAACAGTCTGTGGTGACCACCTCTAATTTGCAAAGACGATTTGACGTCGGTGCAAAATTTGATCTCCCGGAATTCTGGGTTTTCAAACCCCGTTTTGCGATCGAAGAGCATGACATGGGAACTCAATATGCAAATGCCATTAAGTGTTCCCATGTGGGTGCCGAACTCTTTTGGAAAGCCTTTAACTGGCTCACCGGAAGTTATAGTGTGGGCGTCTCCGAAGGTTATGTCTCTGCCGGAGTCAGCGGGCAAGTTTCTATATTTCGTCTCGACTTAGCCACCTACGCTGAAGAAATCGGAACCAGCGGATCTCCCAATCAGAATCGCCGATACATTGCGAAAATGAGTTTGGATTTATAAATTTTTTCGGTTGAGGTTTGAAGATGGCTAAAGATTTACTCGACTTGCATGGCTTTAAATCTGATGAAGTTGAAGATGCTCTCGACAAATTCTTGGTGAAAGTTTCCGGTGGCAACCTTTCCAGTGCCCGCATTATGACGGGCAAAGGAACCGGGGTCGTTCAAAAAATCGCAATAAAATATCTGAAGCTTGCTGGGTATCAGTGGAAATTCGAAATGGTCAACGGGAAAAAGAACGAGGGTTGCCTCGTTATTTTCCTGGATTGATTCCCGGCGGAACCCATTCTGCGGGCAATTTAAATTTGCTATCGGATTTGAATTCTGGAGAATTCAGGAATGAAAGAAATTCTACTTGAGGGTAATAGCCTGCTCGCAAGCTCTTCGAATAATTACTCACCATTCCCATATCCAGAAATTCCAAACCTTGTTCAGCTGCAATATCAGAAAGTGCCATTCCCGTGATGCGTGCGGAATCAATATTTCCGACATTTCCAATAGTGGTGTCGATGCTTATAAGTTTTCCGGTGATCAGCCCCAAAATGCCACCCAACACTTTGTGTGGGGTCACAGACTCATCGATAGCTTCAAATGTGAAGGCCTGACCGTGGTCATAAAGCATTTTCATTTTCTTTAAAAGCTCAGGGTTTTTATAACGATTTTGAGTGCTCAATTGCATTTTTCGCTCTTGTCCGCTCAGATTGTTAAGACTTTGATCGAAGTCAAAATTAAATCTGTATCTCACGCCTGCACGATATTTTCGACGGGCCTCATACTGAAGCTTGGAGTACACGCCAGAAGCCTGAAGTACCTTACTCTTGAGCATGCCGCGTTCGATAGGATGCGTGTAACCTTGATTGGAATAGAAGCTAATAAGTGGAAAAGGGGTTTCATCCGATTTGGTGAGATTCATAGCCATCGGTCGCACGCGTGCCGGGTTGAATCGAGCCCGCTCAATCATTGGAACCAAAAACGGATCTTGATCCAAGCCTTTTTCAAAATCAACCAATGGATTTTTCATGATGAGTTCGTTGTACTTTGCAAGCTTGGCTTCAGGAGTTGCTTGATTTTCAATCTCGCTTTTTTCATCGATCAAAAACATGGGACGCATTATTGGGTGAGCGTAATCTTCTTTAAAACTCACAAACTTAGCTAAGATTGTTTTAGCCTGAGCTAAATCTTTGACTGGCATGACGCTAAGTGCCCAATCCAGAAAACCTTGCGCAGTGTAGTTATTGGCCATATCCACACTTGTGGATACAACATGTCCAGATATATAATTTCGGAAACCTAATCCACCGCTGGTCGAGAGTGCAGGATATTGCTTGTGAGGGGTTAGAGCCGACACCGATTGAATTTTTACATGCGTCAGCCCTTGCGGTACTTCAATCTTAGGTGAATTATCAGCTGCTAAAATCTGATGAACCGCCATTGTTTGTTCGACAGCTAACATTGCTTCGGGAATTGTTCGGGTCGCAACTTGGGACGCTTGCATGAGATGATAGTTTTTCAAACGCTCTTGACCAGTTCCGCGAATAGCGTAGAAAACCATTCCAGGGAAAGTTTTATTTTCGTATTTGCTCGCACCAAGACGAGCGGGAGCGTTGGAGAAATATTTGGTGAGATAGAAGTTTCCTTCATCGGAAGGAAGAGGAATAATGATTCTCATTCCAAGACTAGCTTTGTTTTGCATGAGGCCAATGCTTAAATCACCGCCATAATAAAAATCTTTTCCATAGCTCAAGTATTTGAAACCCAAGCGATGCACTTCATTAAAAATTTCACTAAATCCGCGAACGGGAAGATTGTAAAGTTTGCGTGCATTGGATTCAAAGGCCGCAGCTCCAACGCTAATAAATCCTTGGCTGTGCATTTCACGAAATAGCATTCCACCAATGAGTTTATGATCTTTGGAGTAGAAAAATACACGATGAAGATCGGGTACTTTTTTGTTGAGGTTGCCGTCGGTGATATCAATTTTTTTCTCGGCTGCGTACTGAGAAACATCCCCCCAGGCGGCCATGCCACCTTCTTTGCCGCCAATGATTTCTGGAAGATAAAGTTCTGTGTACCATTTGGAATAGTCCGCCAAAGTTAGATTGGCCAATTCAGTGGTGACTGCGCGCTTGCCTTCACCATCAACGGCGAGGCTCTTTTTAAGTTTAGATTTGAGGTTGGTGCGAGCTTTTGTTGTTTGCATTTGAGCGACCCAGTCTTCTTCTGAGTTTGGGGCGATCATGATCGTGCGAGTGACTTCGGGAACTAATAAAAAATCGGAGTGTTCGAGAATCTCTTTGTCTGTTGGATTTAAAATTCGCACACCCGTGTATCCAGCTTTAATCAATTCCTGATCAGCAGTTGGCGAATAGTCTGCACTGTTCACGACCCACAATTGTTCGGCAGGTTGGTCATCTTGTGATTTACGAATTGAATCGAAACGATAAGGCGTTTCAGTCGGGTTATTATCTAGGTAAACTTGATCATAAATTTTAGGATTCAGATGACTTAGTTTTGCCTTACATTCTTCTGCAAACGACGTTTCACAAATAGTGACAGATATGACCATCACGGACAGCGCTAAAAATATATTTTTCATAGGTGTGACATTACCAAAACATGACGTGATAGTCGTCTGTAATGATTTCAAACTCGAGACAAAGTTTTCCTTAGCTGCCTGCGGCTGCGAAGGGCAATCAATTCCCGGCGGCTACGTATGCCTGAAGAGCAGAAATCACTGATGAGGGAGTGGCTCCGCTGCCAATTGCTTTGGTTAGGGCTGCGCAAGTGGTGGAGCTGCTGCCCGATCCTGAACATGCATTTTGTTGAGCTGTAAGTACTGCAGTTGCTAAAGCATTTTCTGGTGTACCTGAAATATTCGCATTTGCGGGGTTGAGTGCCGCTACAGCCGTTGTCACTTGAGCTTGAGTCGGAGTGGCTGTGAGTGATCCAAGGCTTGCAATTAAATTTGCTGTTGAGAATATAGACCAAACTTCTAAAATGCCAATATTGGCGGAACGATTAGCGTACGTTTGCATTTTAGTATAATTGGGATCACCGATATTGCCGGAACCGCCAGCAAAAATCAGAAACGTAAATCCAGTGGCTAGCGTGTTGTTGGTTTGTTTCAGAGCATTCACAAGGTTTTGAATTTGGCTAAATTTCTGGGACATCAAAAGCACTGCGGAGAAACCGATCTTAGCTGCCTCTGCCGAATTGACTAGCTTTGAAGTAATAGCTTCGCATGCGGTTGCGTTTGTAGCTGCAGTCACGGGATCAGTCGCAGAAAGTTTTGCCGCATTGTTCACGCAGGTGAGAGCCTGAGCGGTGCTATTTTGCTCGGCCGTTTCGCACGCGGTGAGGGCAATCGCACATGTCGCAATCACTGCAAAAGTTTTCAATGTTGTTTTGAGATTTGTTTTTTTCGATTCACGTGTCATTTTGTCCCCGTTCTGCAAAGTTGATAGTTTTTGCCGAACACGATGTGCTGAGCAGTATTATTAGAGTAACCGCATTGATTTTCTAATTTCAACTAGTTTGTAGAGACGAAAATTTGGATCTTAGTCCTGTCATATGACTGACGGCTAGAATTGTTCATATTCACCGATAAGAAGTTATGGAAATAACGCAGAAATTGAAATTCCCAATACTTTCGAACACGATAATTGTTCTTATTCTGCTTGTGGGAACGGGCGCTGTCGCGCAAGAAAAAACGCAAAACTTCCGCAGCGCCCGTGATGAAGCCATGGGCGGAGCGGGTGTTGCAATAGTTGATGATGAGACGGCACTTTTTGTCAATCCCGCAGGGCTAGGAAAAGTGCGCGGGACATATTTATCTTTGATAAATCCTGAACTAGAAACCAATTACAGCACTGTTTCCGCAATCGGCGCAAATCTGAGCAGCTACGCCGGAGCGCAAGATCCAAACGCCCTTTTAAATTTAGCGGTGAAAAATCCTGATAAAAATCTTCACGCTAAATTTCAAGTTCAACCGACACTCGTCATGAGAAATTTTGCGATCGGCGGACTAGCCAACTACAGTTTAAATGCGCAATATTCCTCTGCAACAGGGACGATGCAGTATAATTATATCAATGATTATGCTGCGGCTATTGGTTATTGCTTCAGGCTCTGGGAAGGCCGACTTAAAATTGGCATCATGGGCAAGGTAGACAATCGTGTTTATATTTCGACAACGGTCGCGCAATCAGCTACCGGACTTTCAATTCCAAATTTAGCAAGTGAGGGAACTGGAGTTGGATGGGATGGGAGTATCATGCTGACCGCACCTTGGGCAATGCTACCAACAATCACGGTTGTGGCTCATGATGTAGGCAACACCAATTTCACTCTAGGAAATGGAATGATCTACACCACAACTACTCGTCCACCTCCGCAAATGCAAAAAGTGGACGCGGGAATGGCCATTTTTCCATATGATGGACAACACACTCGCGCATCATTCACTGTGCAATTTAGTGATCTTCAAAACCCCTACAGTCAAAGTATCATCCGCAATATTCATGCTGGTGCAGAAGTTAATTTCTCTGACGTTTTTTATATGCGCGCAGGATATAATGAAGGTTATTACACTGCTGGAATAGAAGTTGATCTTGGTGGTCAGCAAGTCCAGATCACGACTTACGGCGAGGAAATTGGCGTTTATCCGAAGTTTACAGAAGATCGCCGCTTTGTGGCCCGTTATGGATTCAGATTCTAAGCCAAATTTCTTAAGCCGCGTTGGTCTACGCCAATCAATTGACTCCCTGTTTTCGTCAAAATCCTTTAAAATTTAAGTCTATGAAGCGATCCTTTGGACTTCTTTTTCTGATGACTTTGATTGCGCTAACAAACGTTGGTGGTTGCAATCTATACAGTGAAATCGCTATTAAAAATTCGGATGCCGTAATCTCAATCGACATCCAAAAATTGGTGGACGCTTCACTTTGGTATGATGCCATTCAAAAATGGCAGACCCTCTCTGTAGCGGGGCAAGCCACTCGAACTAATATAGTTTTACTTGCTAGTGCTTATGCGGGAAGAGGCGGACTGTCCATGCTCTCACTTGCACAAAATCTGCAAAATTTGGGTTCAAGTTCGAGCAGTTTGTTTTCTCAACTACTTACTGCTTTCAGAGGATCAACAGCAGCAAATTATTCTGATGAAGTGACCGCCCAAAACCTTATTCTGAGTATTGGGGCTTCGGCTTCTCTTCGCACGGTGGATGAAAATACCTTCATGCTTTTTGTGGAAATTGCGAAGCTCGGAACAATGTTGGCTTCAACCGCAGATCCTTTGAACACTGGATCTGTCACGGCGACTTTTAACAATTGCACTCAGCTTTCCTCTGCGCAAGGTGCTGAGGTCATAACGGCCATCGGAAATATTGTCGATTCAGTGACGGCCATTGGCGCAGGTGTAGTTGGGCAAAGTTTGACGGCACTTCTGGCAGCATGCACTCAAATTCAAGTCTCGGCCCCCGGCGCTTGCTCAGTGACTACGACTGCTAGTGTGACTCCAACGATGATTAGGGTTGCTCGCACTTTGGTTGGTGAATCAAATTTAAATGTAGGGTTAGCAGCTCCCTACAACAAACCATATTGTCAGATCACCGCGACGCCTGTGGCACCTGCATTTTGTCCTGGCGGCACGGGCCTTATAATTGATGTTTTATGCCCGTGAGTGCCTTTTTTAAAAACTGCAGAAGACGTCATTTCGTATTTACGCTTTTTTTATCATCGCTATTTTTATTTTCGTTTTTCATTTTCAATTCTAAAGTTCAAGCTCAAGAGATTCGCGAAAATTACATAAACGCACGCGCTGCTGGAATGGGAAACGCATTCTCTGCCGTGGTGGATGATCACAACGCGCTTTTTTATAATCCTGCGGCTTTGGACCGTGTTAAAGGGTTTCACTTGGCATTGGTTGGATTACAAGTGGGGACTGACGCAATAGATGCTTTTACGAATTATCAGAATGCGACATCTTCAAATTACGCCACAATTATTCAACAATTTTATGGTAAACAAATTTGGATGGGTCTTGCAGATTGTTTCGCTTTTTCTATGAGCGATTTCGGATTTGCAGGATTTGATTTTTTAAATTTGAGTTTTATTTTGCACAATCCTGCTTACTCCAATGTCACTCTAACCGTGACGAACGATAATGGAATTGTCACTGGTTTTGCTCTGCCACTTATACCCGATATTTTACGTTTCGGAATAGCGTTTAAAAGAGTCACGCGGTATGGCGGAAGTTTAAAGCTTGGACCCGGAACAGTGGCCAGTCTTTCAAATGCGTACCTCACTAGCCTGTTGAACAACTACGGGATCGGCTATGGCGCTGATGCCGCATTTCTTTTAGAAGCTCCAGGTGGAGTTCATCCTGCCCTGACTTTTGTTTGGCAAAACATTGGACAAACATTTTTTGTTCCATCCGTTGGAAGTGTGGCACCTCCACCAATGGACAACAATGTGACCCTTGGTTTTTCCTCAACTTTTGATTTACCAATGTTGAAAATTCGTCCTGCAATTGATTTCCAACACATGACACTGGCGGGCGAGCAAATTGGAATGCTTTTACATATGGGAGTAGAATTGGAATTTTCTCTGTTTTCGATTCGAGGTGGAGTCAATCAAGGTTATTACACTGCCGGGGCGTCAATAAATTTAAAATACTTTTCTGTAGATTTTGCTACTTACGGCACCGAACTCGGAGCTTATGCAGGGCAAACCGAAGATCGCCGTTACATCGCCAGTCTCACTATCGACCTCAGCTTCGATCCCCATTTCGACTTCAGCTCCAGCGGCGCCAACGGCGGCTCCAAATATCGCGCATTCCAACGCCGCTAACCCCCCTCAGGTACCAGGTTCCTTTTGGTAGCGATGCCGCGTTAATTTTCGCTTTCGAAGAATCATTTTCGTTGAAGGGGACTCGAAAATCAAAATAACGCTCTTAAAACAATAAAATTAACGCATGTACGCTACCAAAAGGAACCTGGTACCTAGGGGTCGTATTTGAGGTAGTCGCGTTCGAGTTCGAGGTCGTCGAAGTGGATGAGTTCGGATTCATCGTAGGTCATTTCGACGGAGTTCCAGTCGTTCATGTGGCGGACAATTTCTTGGACGCGCAACTCCATGTCGCTTTCCTGAGTCCCGACAAACGAGAGGCCGATGCGCAATTCTGCTGGTGAGTTATGGGAAATTTCGGCAACGGCGACTTTGAAATGGCTCCAAAGCCTTTCTTTAATTTTCTGCGCAGCGCTCTTGTGAGAACTGCCGTCGGGGGCGACCATGAATGTAAGTCTGAGGGCTGCAACAATCATTGATTATCCTCGTTCCTAAAGCTAGATTCAGTCTATGCTTAAAACGATTAAGCTTGCGAGCCTTTCTTATAAAAAATCAATCTGGGCAGAATTTGACGAATCTCTCAGGACAGGCCAAACTGCGCCTGAAATATCTTCCTTGGCGGCACCCCAATGGATTGTTAGCGATTTAAAAACAAAGATTTTTTTGAATCGTTCTCTTTTGGAAAATCGTGAAATCATTTTGGGATCACCGGTCAAGCGAGCCGCCGAACTCTGGATTGATCTTTTGCGCGATAGTTTTCCAGAAATCGTTCCTGTAGGAAGTTTGGGGCAATGGGCTCTGGCTGAAAAATTTCTTAAGACTGATGATTTTGGCGAATGGTCACAGCGTCCAGGGGCACCGCAGCTTCTTTTAGATTTTTGCAAGCAAATGGTTTCGCTCGTTTCTCATGAACTCGCTTTTGAAGTGATTGAAGAATTTTCCGAGCTATTTCAAAGCCAAGTTATTATTTTCCCTTCGATGGTAAAAACCGGAGCATTGTTTTTTGAATTTTGTCTCCAGCAAAAACGCATGCCCAGATTTTTCATACCCTCTCTTCTGTTGAAGCGTCCGGAACGATTACCGAAAGATCAATTTTATTATTTTGATTTAGGTTTTGAAATTTTGGAATCAGAAAAGCAATTGGTCGATGAACTCGCTCGCCTCAACGAGGTCCAGCTTTTAGTGCCCGATAGCGAATCAAAAATTTCGCCGACCGAAAATATTGAGGTTTGGCGCTGTGCCTCTCCCGATGCCGAGGCCAGGAAGGCTGTCGAAAAAATTTCCCAGTGGATAGCCAAGGGCGTAAAAGCTGAAGAAATTTGTATCGCGACAACTGACATTTCCGTTTATGAAAATATTTTGGATCATGATCTTTCCTGGCAAGGGCTTTCCACGCAACGCGATTTGTCCTCTCCCATTGCCGGTCTAGAATTTTTTAGAAAACTAAACTCGCAACTTAAAATATTATTGGGAGGTTGGGATGCAACAGATTTATTTGAAGCTTTTCCAAATATCAAGCCCGATGAAAAACGTTTTCTTAAACCGGCTATGGACATTGCCCAAGTGGCCGTTCCAGCAGTGCAAGAAGAGTTACGCCATCTATTTTCAAAAAGTAAATCTTCAAAAACAGAATTGAGCTTTACCGATTTTGAGCGCCTCATTTTAAAAATCGCTGACCGTGACCAGCCGCTCAATCAATCTTACATTTTAAAAATCCTATCACGCATAAAAGCCGAGTTAGATTTTTCTACTCATTCATTGAGAAGTTGGCTTGAAGCCTGGCAAAAATCTGTCACTCAAACTGACTTTACTTATAAACGTGCATCAGGATATGGCGTTTGGGCGGTTGATTTTTCTTCCATTGAAGAGGTACCCGCCAAATATTTCATTATATTGGGAGCAAAGGCAGAGTCCCGAGGCAAAGAACACACGCAAGAACTAAGCACCGAAGCGTTTAAGTTTTTCTTCGATGCAGGTTTTACTTTTCAAAAAGAAAATTCAGATTGGACAAGTTCACTCTCCTGGTTTTTAGAGTCGGATATCAAGGGCGTGGTCGTGAGTTGCGCGCTTTCAAATCAAAATGGAGAAGCTCTCACCCCTAGTTCTTTTTGGCTGAACCTCGCGAAAACGCAAGGCAAGGATTTGGATCTTTGTGATTCTGCAAATGAAACAAATTGGATGCGTGTCCAAAGTGCTATTGCTTACCCAGAATTTCAAGGCGATTTAGACAAAATAAAAAATTGGAAGCCTGGTCGGACGGCCGAACTTTATTCTTTGGTTGAATCTGAAATGCGAGAAACAAAACCGGTGCATCTAAAACTTGAAAACGTCCGCTTGAGTCCTTCTGGCATTGAAAAATTATGGAAATGTTCTTTCAAGACGTTAGCGGAAAAAGGCTTTGCGCTAAGGGATGATCCTGATTTAGAAATCGATCCCACACCTTCTATGCGCGGACAAATTCTACACGCGGCTGCAGAAAAAACTGTGACCGATGGCTTAGAAAATTGGAATCGTGAGAGTCTCGTGGAATTAATTGATGGCTTGGGTGAAATTCAAAAAATGGCGGCTTCTGACATCTGGCCATCGGCCAGAAATCGTATGGTTCGCCAAATCGAAAGATTCATTGATTTTGAAAAACAATGGAGAAAAGATTTTCCGGAAAAATTTGAAACTTTTGCCGAACTTATTTTTTCTGGATTCATTTCATGGGATATGGAAAACAAAAAACTCGAGCTGTCGCCCGAAAATGTAATGGGCTTAGACAATTGGATTTTTGGTGGTAGAGCTGACCGCGTGGATGTAAATTCTCGGAGACAGGCCGTTCTCATTGACTATAAAGATCGATCCTCACAACTTACAAACATCAAGTCTTGGAAAGCTCAGGGGCAGTTTCAATTGGCACTTTATTCTCAGGCACTAAAGGCTGGATTAGCTCAGTTAGATGAGAAAGACGAAAACGGTATCAATAGAAAACTAAAAATCGACGATGTGATTGGAGCTTTCTACTACTCATTGAGAAATTTAAATCGCAATCGTGGATTTGGGAAATCCGATTCAGAGGCTGGAGGATTTTTACCTCTCGATCTGCAGAAGAACGCTCTTACCACATCTGAAGCACTAGAAACCCATTTTGCAGAGCTCGGTGCCGAGATCGGACAAGCCCTAGAAAAATTAAAACAAGGAGATTTCACACCCTACCCTCGCGACGGTAAGATTGAAAAAATTTGTATGGAGTGTGCTTGGAAGAGATTATGCAGAAATCATCAATTGTTGTAGCAAAAATAGTGCAGGCGGGAGCCGGCACCGGAAAAACAGAAAGCCTCGCTCGAGAAATTATTTTTGTGGCAAGAACTCTGTATGCTGAAACTGGAAAAATTCCTCGACTGATTGCTACAACTTTTACCGAAAGAGCGACAGCCGAACTGCGTGAGCGAGTGATTAAAGTCGCCGATGACGAAGTTATTAGAAATACATCTCTCGAACTTGCGTGGTTGAAGGATTTTGTGCAAGACCCCGAGCGGTTACAGATTTTAACTATTCACGGAGTGTTTTCGAAAATTCTCCATGGGTCGGGATCACTATTAGGTCTCGACCCAGAATTTAAAATTCTTAAAATAGACGAGGAGCAAGCACTTTTAAAAAATGCTTTGCGCAGCACGATCTCAGCATTTCCCGATATTGGAAATATCTTAGATCAGTTTGGGTTTGAAGAATCATTGGCCATTGTTGAGAGACTTTTTGATCATTATCGAATGTTCAAAGACACCGCCAAGCCGCGAGCGCATTGGAAAGAAGAGTTGGACGCCAGTCTTGTCGAACTTTTAAAAGCTGCTAAAATAATCGCTGAAGATTCAGGGGATGATTTACCGCCGAAGCTTTTGGAGCTCACTATTATCCTTAAAAATCTATGGACTTCTCAGGCGATACAATCTGGTGAATATGTATCTTCGCGCAAAAATTTTCTTGAGGCCCTTGAAGGTGTAAGAAAACAGACTCCAACCAAACGCGGCGCTCATCTTAAAGAGCCACTCGGAACGGTTTTCGAAATCAGAGATAAATGGCAGGAACACGCTTTTGATCCGGATGTGAATTTGAAGTTTCTGGAAATGGCAGAACTTTGGGAAACATTGGCTCGCAAAGTTTTTATGGAGATTCAGCTTGTCAAAAAAAGTCAGGGATTATTGAGCTTTTCCGATCTCGAGTTTCTCACTGCAGAATTGATTGAAGAATTTCCGCAAGTTAAACTTAAGGTAAGTCGATTTTACGATTACTGGTTTGTAGATGAATTTCAAGACACGAGTCCTCTTCAGAAAAAATTAATTTTTTCGTTTCTCCGCGAGCCTTGGAATGGATATTTTGTGGGAGATCCTCAGCAGAGTATTTATTTATTTAGAGGAGCAGCCCTAAATGTTTTCGAAGAAACAAAAAAAGAAATTGCCGCTCGCGCTGGAGAAATTCTAAAGCTTGAAACTAACTATCGAAGCAAACCCGATCTTTTAAAATTCATGAATTTAATTTTCCCTCCACTTGAAGCGGTGGGTGAAATCGAAGGAAAGATCCTTACCCATATTTATCTTCACGGAAAAAATGTGAGCGAGGGGGATCTTATTCAAAAACAAATTCAGAGTTGGTTGTCGGAAGGTCTTGAATTTCAAGATATCGCTATTTTAGTGAGAACTAATCGCGAAGCTAAAAATCTGGCCATCGAACTTAGTGGTCGTAAATTTCCTGTTTTTGTACACACCACCGGTGGATTTTACGATAAGCGCGAAGTTATAGACGCTCTCTGCCTTTTGAGTTTTCTAGTCACTCCTCATGACAATCAAATATTGATCACCTTGCTAAGATCACCTTGGATAAATATCGCAGATCCTGAAATTGTAAGAATGGCTCAAGGCGCAAAGATCAAAAAAATCTCCATCTGGGATTTCGCAGCCGGGGATTCTCAACTTAAAACATTGAAACTTGGACGTGATCTAACTCTTAAGCTTCCGCTGAGTGTCTTATTTGAGAAATTGCTTATCAAGTTAGGATTTTTTGAATTCTGCACAATTGAAGATGCGAGTGGAAAGCGCGAAGCTAACTTAAGAAAATTAGTTTCTTCTTTAAGACAGGCGGAAACTAAACCTGGATTTTCGGCTTCTCGTTTTATTCAAAGAGCTTGGGAAGAAGTCGATGATGAAGGTGACGAGAACGAAGCTCCTGGATTTATTCAACCAAAGCGCATAAATATTATGACTATTCATAAAAGCAAAGGGCTCAAATTCAACGCGGTAATCTTGCCCAAATGTGGAAAGAGTTATTCCGTCAAACATCAGCGTCTTGAATTTGCTCCTGACGGGGAGTGGGCCTCTCAAGTCATGCACTCAAGTTCAGAAGAAAAAGTTTCTCCAATGGCAATGGTTTTTCTTAAAGCCCAACGCGCCGAGAGAGAAGTGAAGGAGGCTTCCCGTCTTTTTTATGTTGCAGTGACAAGAGCGGCTCGAAGACTCTGCCTGATTTCTGAAAAAGAATTTGGAGCGCAATCTTGGCTTGCACCGCTCGCTTTGAATTGGGAAGAAGGCATTCATGACAGTTGTTATGAGGTGTCACATGTAGGCGAAAATTTAGAGCCCATGGCGGCTTTCGAAAGCAAAGATCTTGGACTTGCAAACGCCGAACGTTCGCTTCCTTTTAAAACAAACTTAGTAGAAGAGACAGAACTTCTATCCGTCGAAAGTCATGATACTTTTTTATCTGATCTAGATTTTGACCATATCCCTAACGTTTTAAAATCCCAGCAGTGCGGTCTCGCGCTCCATTATGTTTTTGAAGAACTCAGGCGCTTTCAGAATGTGAACCTCGACGAACTTTGCATTCGTGCACAAGATCGCTTTGGTCTTAAAGATGAAATGAATAAATCCGCCATCGAACAAACTTTGAATATTCTGGTTCCTCCCATGGGTGAGCTTCTGAAAACTGGATTTACCGAGTGGGGATTCACTTTCAAAAATGCTGGACAGTATTATTCTGGTCGCATTGATATTTGGGGTGAGGTTGACGGAAAAGTTTGGATTGTCGACTACAAAAGTGCTCTAAAAATCACGAGTCAACTCAAGGAAAAGGTTCATAGCCAATTGGAATTTTATGCTTTAGCTGTTCATAAATCTGGAGTTCCATGGAACAAAATAAATTTAGCCGTGCTTTTGCCACAATCAGGGCAGGTGGAAGTGCTTCCATTGAGATCGGTTAGTTTTGTTAGTGCTGACTTGAGCTACCGGAATCTTGACCGCCTGATCCAGGATCAAAGCGAAACACTAATCCAAATCCAATAAATAACGACGTTCCAGGACTGAAGTTGAATGTCATATCGGTTCGCAAATAAAGAGCGTCGTTGATTTTTGCCCAAAGTGATCCGCCCGCGTGGCCACCAAGGTAAATATTTGACTGATCACCACTGGTGTTTCCAAAAGCATCATATAATGGTTGCGTGGCCATGTGCACATCTCCGCCGATATTGAATGAAGCAATGATATCGTCATAGGCAACATCTGTTCTGAAACTCAGTGATCCGATTTTATATTGTTGGGCACTTCCGGATCCAGATATGAACGATGATTCAAGCCAAGTGTTGTCGTTGATTTTGAATCCGAGTCGCGCTCCGCAAAGTGTCATTAGCTCGGTGATTCCCTTTATTTGATTGGGCAAGAAAGGACCGCAGAAGAAGCTCGCTTCTTTACGTTGGGCTGCGTACCTGGGGGGCAAGCCATCTTTTTCTTCTTTTTGTTGTTGTGCAAAGGCCTGCGAAATTTGAATTCCGAATAAATAAACCACGAAAAGTAAAACGCTGCCCAATCTCAGTTGCCATCTCATGTCTATGATTCGGCTGGCTGCGAGGTAATTCTAAGAGATTATTGATTTTTTCCATGGATTTAGACCTAAGCCTCGCTATAATCAAGTTCAATGAATAATACAATTGATGAAGGTCGTTTTAAAAGCTTTGACGACACGGAAATATTTTTCCAGATTTGGTCTGTGGAAAATCCAAAAGCCTTGGTTATTGGTGCCCATGGTCTAGGTGAACATTCCGGGGTCTATCATTTTCTGGCCGATGAGTTGGGAAAAAATGGAATCCAGCTTGCTATGTTTGATCATCGTGGGCACGGCAAGAGCGAGGGCAAGCGCGGCGTCGGTACCATTGACGAATATGTGCTTGATCTCAAAATCTTCACGCAACGAATGAACGAACGTTTTCCCGCAACACCTTATTTTTTCATGGGACACTCTCTCGGCGCACTTGTCCTCATCAAATATCTGCTGCGAAACACTCTAGGAAAAGCCCTCGGTGTTTTACTGAGTTCACCTTTTTTAGGTGTGAACGTTCCGATCCCAGCGTGGAAGAAAAAAAGCGCGAAATTTTTAGGTGCAGTACTTCCTCAAATCACTTTGTACAACGAAGTGCCTGCAAATTTTCTTACTCATGATCAAAATGTTTTAAATAGCTATGAAAAAGATAGTCTCCGGCATTCGCGTGTCTCCCCCGGTCTTTACTTAAGTATGCTTGAAAGCATTGATTTTTGTTTTAAGAACGTAGATAAAATGCCATCTCCTTCTTATTTTCAACTTGCAGGTGATGATCGAATTGTGAGTCGACCCGAGAGTGAGCAATTTTATAAAATGGTTCCTGGTCAAAAGAAGAAAATAAAAATCTACGAGAAGTTCTATCACGAAATTTATAATGAACTCGGTCGCCAAGAGCCGCTCTCCGATGCCGTAACATGGATAAAGGAAGTTCTATGATTTCAAAACAAGAACGTCTTCCCAAACTTGTTCAACTCATTCGCACTCTCAGCTATGAGAAACGTGAAGTGACTCTCGCCTCTGGCAAAAAAAGTGACTTTTACGTCGATCTAAAAAATGTTTTGCTGCACCCCGAAGGCATTTGGCTTTTTAGCCAACTTATTTCGGAAAAGGTGGAAGCGATGAGAGCCATTCGCATGAAAATCAAGGGAGTCGGTGGACTCACAATGGGAGCAGATCCTCTTTCCACGGGAGTTTCCATGATCAGCCACGACTGGTCCCAACCTTTGTTTGCCGTTTACATTCGCAAAGAACCGAAAACTCACGGCACTCAATCCTGGCTTGAGGGCATGAAGAACTTTACTGCGGGTGATCAGATTGTGATTTTAGAAGACGTTGTCACTACTGGTGGATCCACTCTGAAAAGTGTAGAGCGTGCGCGTCTAGGGGGATTGGAAGTAGCGGGCGTGATCACTGGATTCGATCGACAAGAGGGTGGAGCAGAAAATATCAGGGCTGCTGGACTTTCCTTTGATTCCATTGTGACTAAACAAATGATACTTTCTTAAGTATGATGAATATACCAAAACTAAGATTTTTACTTTCTCTTGCGGCATGGTTAACTGTATGTGCTGCCTGCACGACTCCAGAAAATCGTTACGTGATCGGTGACGCCACTGTTCCCATGGGGGATTACACTGACATCATTCAAAAATGGACCTCTGAAGCAAAAGTTTACAGCGGGATCGTTTCTACATTTCAAGTTTCGTCGACCATGCTTTCTTCCGAGATTCTCAATCATCAAGTTTTTCGAGATGCTCGAACTGCCCATTTGACCAAAGATCAATATCTGGACCTTCGAAAAAAAGCCGATGATGATTCAAAAACTGAAACGTCTTTTTTTGTTGCTCTCTACACCGATAAAACTGAAACGAATGATCTCAATAAGCCAAAAACATCTTGGAATATTTTTCTCGATGTTAACGGTAAACGCGTTATGCCTAAGTCGATCAAACTTGTTTTTGACAAACGTGACGCTCTTTTAAATCGCTATCCGTATCTCACTCCATGGAGCAAGCAGTACATGGTCACTTTTCCTGTGAAGCTTGATGACGCCATGGAAAAGCCAGTGACTCTTACCTTGGCAAGCACACTAGGCGCCGCCTACTTGATTTTCCCGCAATAACTTTCCCACAATAAGCCTTCGAGAGCCGGAAATCGTCACTATTTCCGCGAGTGTGGCTTAATAGATCCTATTGTTTTCCATATGGAAACTACTGACTTATAAGATGAGAAGTTGGTCTCAGAATTGAATATCTATTTCTTAGATGTTCTAAATCTGAGGATGTATGAAGACGGTTTTGCCCCAAATATTGATGACCTTTTCTCTCCTGGGCCTAGTGGCTTGCGGCAAAGGCGATCTTTCGGGTACAACTCAGACCAGTAAAACCGGTAATTCTTCCGCTCATACAGATACCGATTCCAGCCTAAATTCTAATACAACCGAAAAGAGAAAAGATCTAACAGGTGGCCAAACCACGGATGGTCGGTCCTACACAAATTTTATAGATGAAGACACTCTCAATGCAGTGACTAGGGATATCGAAGATAATTCTGAAAATCGAAGTTTCGCGCAATTGATCGAATCAGCTAAAACCCAGATCTCCGAAAATAAAATTTTAATCACTTTGAAGTGGGCTGGTGTCGAAAAGCCGATAGTTTTTGGCGGTTCATTGATTCCTGATGGCACGAGCTTTTCGAGCGAGCTGAAATCTTTGGAAAGACCAGACCTTAAAATGTTTGTCAATCCAGTCGACAATGCACGAACCGTCATTGAAGGATCACTCATAGATTCAGCGGGTCACAAAGCAAAGATACTCATCCATTCTGACATTCGTGTGCTGAGTGTGATCGCACCCAATGCTGACGAAATAAAATCTCTTAATTCTGCGGCTCAGAGCTGGATCAGCAAAATTCAAAAAGGTGAAACCAAGGTTTCTCGAATCTCTACGGCCATTTATCCTGGTGGTCGTTCCTTTTACGTGATCAATGTGGACGATGGATCGCTTCAAGGTGATTTGCTCGATACCAACGAAGGTTATGCAAAAACAGAATCTCAAGGTGTATTTGCTTCTTTAGGTAAACAGATTGAGTTGATGGGAAATTCTGATGGAGCTCGCGGTAATGAACTGATGTTCAAAGTGAGTGATCAGATCTCTGCTCCAGTACTGGCAGTATTGCCCGCCCCCTTAATTGCGTCAGCACCCGTCGCAACCAAACCTCAAATTAAAGTTCCCGCAACCCCAACAACAAAGCCCGTTGCAAAACCTTCAGTGGTACTTCCTGAGGTAGTTCCTCCTGTGTCATTTTTCTTTTATGTTCACGAGCTTGCATCAGAAAAAATAAGCTTGGTTGCGCCTCCTCGTTTGTTCCCTCCGCCATCGCCCATATTGATCGCTCCACCAGAACTCCCTTTCTTGACTCAGCCATCGGGGAACTCTCCTCAAGTTGTTGCGGATCCCGCCGCACATTGGATCGTGCAACAGATTCTAGCCGACGCTAATCAGCCTCAACTTTTGGATTACATGAAAAATTCATTTTCCAAACTTTCTGCGGACGGCACAAAAATGTTGCCTGTGAAAAGCACTTACTCAAGTCAGCTAAATATTTTTCTTTCGTGCCAGGATAAAGATGCTGGTTGCAGTGACAAACAATCCGTCGTTTCAGATAAAATTATTTCTACTTTGCGCCAAGGTCCGGATAAATTTCCAGCCATCTGGTCTTGGATTTCCGTTATCGAATCGACTTACAATCCGCTGGCGATTGGGGCTAAGGATGACGAAGGGCTCTGGCAAATGGTTCCCGGCACTCGCAAGGCGTATCTGAAAAAAGATGAAAACATTTGGAATCCTGAACATTCCACATTGGCAGCCAAAAGATATTTTAAAGATCTTCTTAAAATGTGGAACGGCGATGTCAAGATGGCCGTCGCATCTTATAATCGTGGGCAAGGAACTTTGGCGAAGGTTTGTAATAAAAATTTAAAAGACAATACTCCTTGCGACATCAATATGAATTTGCGAGCGAATATAGATGTAGAACTTCAAGATCTCAAAAAAATCTACGATAGTGGAGTGGACTTCTGGCACCTTCATGATTTGAATGGCCGAATAGTTGGGCAATCCAATACTTATCTAATGAATTTTATTTCTGGAAGCGTGATCAGCTTTAATCCCAAGGCCTACGGTTACGATCACAACCCAATCAATAAAAACTAAATCCTAAAAAATGGATTTATAAAACAGTATCGTGCAGAAATTTGTCATCCGTTTTTGGATAATCAATATTGAAATGAATCCCGCGACTTTCATGACGTGAACTTGCGGACTCGATCATGAGTTCAGCGATCAAAGCAATATTGCGCAGTTCAAGTAAGTCTTTAGTTACCTTGAAATCCCAGTAGTAATCTTTGATTTCTGCTTGCAAAGTTTTGATCCGGTGCCGGGCGCGTTCCAATCTTTTATTAGAACGAACAATACCAACGTAATTCCACATCAGGCGTCTGATCTCATCCCAATTGTGCGCAATCATAATATTTTCATCTAGGTCAACGGCACTCCCACTGTCCCAAGGAGCAACTGTTGATTTTGAAAGTTCATATTTTATAAAATTTTCTTCAATATATCCCACGGCATTGTGGGCAAAAACCGTTGCCTCTAAAAGTGAATTGCTCGCCAGTCTGTTTGCTCCGTGAAGTCCCGTGCAGGCAGTTTCACCGAGTGCAAAAAGACGTGGAATTTCCGTAGCGCCGTTTTTATCCGTTTCGACGCCACCGCAAAGATAGTGGGCGGCAGGAACAACGGGAATAGGTTCGATCGCGATATCAATTCCTAATTTCAAGCAGCGTTCATAAATAGCTGGAAAATGATTTTTAAGTTTATCTAGTCCAAGATGGGTGACATCTAAAAAGACACTGTTCTGTCCCGATTTTTTCATTTCATTGTCAATGGCTCGGGCAACGATATCTCTTGGGGCGAGATCCGCAAGTGGATGATACTCGCTCATGAACGCGCGGCCATTTCCGTCAATAAGTTTTCCACCTTCTCCACGCAAGGCCTCAGTGATTAAAAAATTTCGGGCGTGGGGATGATAAAGACAAGTCGGATGGAACTGCAAAAATTCCATGTTGGCGACATGACAGCCCGCTCGTTTGGCCATGGCGATACCGTCTCCCGTGGCGCCTTCCCAATTGGAAGTGTAGAGATAAACTTTTCCTGCACCGCCGGTAGCCAGCACGGTGAACCGAGCTGTAAACGTCTTTACCTGTCCAGTTTTGATGTCTAAAATATATGCGCCTAAACATGCGGCATTGGGTTTGAGTGGGTTGAGTTTCTTTTCTAAAATCAAATCGACAGCCATATGATCTTCAACGATTTTAATTTTGGGATTTTTTCGACACAATTCAAGAAGAGCTTTTTGAATGGCTAGACCTGTTTGATCAAAATTATGTAATATACGCCGATGTGAATGTCCGCCTTCGCGGTGCAATTCAAATCCTGTGCCTTCTTTGTCAAATTCAACTCCCATATCGACAAGATCTTGGATTCGAGCGGGAGCCTGTTCCACGCACATCTCCACAACGTCTTTTTTACAGAGGCCAGCTCCAGCAACAAGTGTGTCGCGGGCGTGATTTGCAAAACTGTCATCGCTGTCGGTGACGCTGGCTATTCCCCCTTGAGCGAGGGCCGTGCTGGTGGATCCGGCTAGGTCTTTGGCAATAATTGTTACTTCGCCGAGGCGAGAGGCTTTGAGGGAAAAGAAAAGTCCCGCTATGCCTGAACCAATAACAAGAAAATCTGTTTGTGACATTTTTAGGCTCCGAGATTGAAAATTCTACCCCTATTTAGCTCCGAAACAGGTTAAACCACAAGCACAAACTGGCACTCCGATTGCTCTGTTTAAGAGTGAATTGAACGTGTTTGAAATGGAGAAGATTTTGAAAAATTTAATGTTCCTATTGGCTCTTTGTTTTTCCATGAGCTTGAATTTGGTAGCTAGCACTCGAGCCTCAGCTTACTCCTTGATTGAAGTTGAACCTGGAATTCTTGAAATCCGAGGCACCCAAAAAGGAACTCTGATGGGACAAATGCATGTCGACAAATCCAAGCACTGGATTTACGTCGAGGTTCGCGAAGGTGCGGATAGTCGTTATTTTTACGCTCCTTTTAAAGATTTTGCCAAAGACTTTAGTAGAGATTTCACTAAGATCAGTGGCCATAAAAAACTTCAATCCATTCAATATGGAGTTGGTCATCGCATCTTCAATACCAAAGGCAAGGTCCCTTTTGGATCACAGAAATATTTCTATCCCTTAGTTGACTATCGAGCCGCCAGTTTATAATTTGATTCTCCTGCCCTTTAGGCTAAGATTATAAGGCAGCCGTAGAGCTGAGCAGATTCATTGACTCTTTTATCAAGGACGATAAAACGATGTTTAAAAAATTTCCTTTGCAGTTAAAAATATTTCTGCCCATGGGCATGCTGATACTTGCGGCACACGCCATGATCTACTTCCACATTTCCAGAGTTCTTGAAACCGACAAAATTTTTGAATCAATTATCGTCTCGATATTGCAAAGAAATATCATTGGCACCGGCATGATTGTTTTAATGATCTGCTTTGGTATCGCTTCAATCATTGCTCATAAAATTTTACGTGATTCAGCAGATTATCGAGCAGCGCAAGAAGTGATGCAGGATTTGGAACTGGATTCTCTGGATCTCGATTTTGAAGATCTAGAAAATTCCTCGACCGAGAATAACGAAGTTCCTGGTTTTAATACTGATGATCTTGAACTCGCTCAAGAGTTTATGATCAACAAAACTTTGGAGATCGGCTTCACCGATAAACTTTCTCGTGATCTCATTCATCCTCTGGCTGCAATTTTGGGACATACTCAACTGGCGAAAATGAAAAATCCCAGTGAAGAAATCGGAAAAAATCTTGAGTTGATAGAAACTGAAGCGAGGCGAGTTAAAAACTTAATCGAAGAGTTCATTTCCAAAGGCGATATAAGCTCAGACTTCCTCGGGCAAGGTTCTAAAGTTATTCCTGCAAAACCACGAGCTCCTCGAATAAGAGCTCAATCTAAAATTCGTCTAGGAAATATCTTGGTAGAAAATTTCGGAAAGTTTCCGCAACCGATGGAACGTATTGAAATTCCCGCTCTCGCTCCTTTTCCGGAAATTTCAAATTTAGCTTTAGAATCAAAATTTTCTGTTCGTCGCCCTGGACTCGGTCACCAAACTAGCCTTGAGGTTTCTAAATGAGACTAGAAGATTACCGTTCTGATTTTTATGTTTATGTGGTGAATGCAGACAATCAAGCTGACATTTTTTCTGAACGTGGATACACAATTGAAAAGTTTCAAACGGAAAATGAACTGCTCGCCGCGGTCAAAAAAGCGCCGCCACATTTCATTGTTGGTGGACTTCTGGGGTTAGATTTTCTGGAAGAGGTGAAGACACTGAGTCCGGAAATCAAAGTCATACCTACTTCTGAAGGCAACACTTGGGGTGCTGTTCAAGAGGCTGATGTCACTGCAAGACTGTTCTTGCTTCAATTGGAACAAGAACAGGTTCAAGCTGAAGTCACAAAAACAATATTTCAGCCACCTCAAATTGCCGAGGACACCTATTTTGATAAAGCAAAACTTTTTGTGGATCTGGTCGGAAAAATAAAATCCGCTGATGACGTCATGGAAAAGCTGGTTCAGTCAGCATCAAGTTTAAGCGGATCCAGACCCGTCATTTATTTGAAATATCTCCCAGCTCATACGGCTTTGGTTTTGAAAAAAGCCGCCGGACTCAATGCTGACGAGATTCGAAGTGTAGGCGTACCTTTGCATTTTATGCAACCGCTGGAAGCGCAGAAAATGTTATGCGAGAGCCCTGATAAAATCGATATTCTCAGAGAGATGCTTAAAGAAGTTTTTGGACTTTTGGAATTTACGATTCACCCTGTCAATGTGCGCAGTGGCATGACGCTAAATTCCCTCGGAACCCTTGTGTTCTTTAGGCCTCTACGCACCGAAGAAAATAAAAAACTTTTTAATTTTTATCTGCAAATCGCAACCGAACGAATTCAGACTCTTGAATTGGAAAACACTCTTCAAGGAATGAATTCTCTAGATGTGGTGACGAGCTTGCCAAATGAGCGAACATTCGATAAAAAATTAGATGAAGAAGTATCCCGAGCCAGAAGATTAAATTTGCCAGTCAGTCTTATTGTTTTTGAAATCGATCACTTTTTGAAATATCGAGATAACAATGGTGAGGCCATGGCCAATGTCATTGCAAAATCCATCGCGCAAATGATGGTCAGAAATAGTCGCAACACGGACGTTGTTGCAAGGCTGTCGGAAGAAAAATTTGCAATTATTTGCTCACACTCGAGTCTCGCCACGATTGCTGCAAAGGCAGAGAAGTTGAGAGAAGCAATTTCTTCCACGCCATTTCCTTGTGGAGAAAAGCAGCCACTAGGAAAGTTGACGGCAAGTTTTGGTGTGAGTGAGTTCCCTTCGGTGTCATCAAGTTCGGTCACTTTGGGTAAATCCGCTGAAGAAGCCTTGCACCGGATTAAACAGGGCGGCAGAAATAGAGTTTGTGTGGCGGATGCGCCAAGAGGGTTTAAGCCTGAGTTTGAATTTGGAGCCGATGACCGGACTTGAACCGGTAACCTACGCATTACGAATGCGTTGCTCTACCAGTTGAGCCACATCGGCACAGAAGTATTTTTAACAAAGTAGTATGGAGAGGTCAAAAGAAAATGTTGGGACGGTACCGAAATAGTTTTGCTGAAATCAATTTGCAGGCATTAGAGCAAAACTTTAAGACCCTCAAGTCACTCGTGGGGCTCGGCGGCCTTGCACCCATGGTCAAAGCCGATGCTTATGGGCACGGAGAAATTCACGTCAGTCGCATCTGCGAAAGACTCGGCGCTCGCTACTTAGGTGTGGCTTTGATCGAAGAGGGCATAAAACTTCGCACGGCCGGGATCCAAACTCCTATATTGTACTTTGGTTTTTTCGATGCTATCGGGGCTGAGGCTATCGTGAAATATCGCCTCACACCGGTATTGAGCAGCTTTGATCAAATAGAAAAACTTAAAGGTTCCCTGCATGAAAGTGCCGGGTTTTCCGTTCACGCCGAATTCAACACTGGGATGCAGAGAAATGGTTTTGAGCCGGGTGAAGCCAAAATGCTAGCTAGAGAATTTCAGATTGAAGGCTTCTTGAAGTTGGAAGGCATTTGCACTCATTTGATTTCGAGTGATGATTATCATGCAGTCGCTGGACGATCGAAAGTTCAGGAGCAAGAATTCCAAGAGATTAAAAAAATCATCAAACACTCGGTACAAAGCCCACTGGTCACCCACATCAGTAACAGTGGTGGAGTGCTCGCTGGTTTGCATTCGGGCTACGAAATTTATCGTCCCGGAATTAGTCTTTACGGAGTGAATCCAAAAGAAACCACTGGATTTTCTCCCGTCTTGAGTCTGAAAAGCCAAGTCGTTCATTTGCACAAAGTGAAGAAAAACCAATCCGTGAGCTATGGTGGAATTTGGACTGCCACAAAAGATTCAGTCATTGCCGTTATCCCTCTTGGATATGCCGATGGCATTCCACGTTCCATGAGCAATAAAGGTCGAGTACTCATCAACGGAGAGTCTTGTCCCATTCGTGGAGTCGTATGCATGGATTATTTTATGGTAGACGTGACAGAACAGAGGCGCGAAACGCTTGTCGGTGATGAAGTTGTTCTTATTGGAAATCAAGGTCAATCCCTTGTCAGTGTAAACGAGTGGGCTGAACTTTCAGGAACCATTCCCTACGAAATTCTCACCGGTATTCAAGGTCGAGTGCCGCGGGTGTACATACATTAAACAATGTTAAAATTAGAAAAGATTCCCCAGAAGCTTACTCTTCCCAAACTTATCGAAAGATTTGGGTCTGTTATGTTCAGAGGAGTTCGAGAACTTGGCCATGTCAGCAGCTTTGCTATTTCAGCTCTGCGTTCGATCGGTCGCACGCCTTCTCGATATGCCGAAATTATTTTTCAAATTGAATTCATCGGAAATCAGTCGATCTTTATTATTTTACTGGCAAGTTTATTCACCGGGATGGTTTTTGCTCTGCAAATCTACACCGCTTTTCATTTGCTTAATGCAGATGTGTTGATCGGTCCCTCGGTGGCGCTTGCCCTCACTCGAGAGCTTGGCCCTGTTCTCACTGGACTTTTAGTGACGGGTCGGGCCGGAGCAGCAATTTCTGCTCAACTGGGAACGATGCGAGTGACCGAGCAAATTGATGCGCTTGAAGTCATGGGAGTGGATCCAAAACAATATCTGGTTATGCCGAGAATTGTTGGTGCCGTGATTGCGATGCCTCTCCTCACTGGTGTATTTGATTTTTTCGGGAACGTCGGCGCTTATTTAGTTTCAATCAAACTTCTCCATATTGATTCTGCACTTTATTTAGCAAAAATAAATGTTTTTACCCGTCCACGCGACATTCTACAGAGCTGTATCAAGGCTGCATTTTTTGGTTTGATTTTTTCTGTTATTGGAACTTACAAAGGCTTCAACACAGAAAATGGCGCACGCGGTGTGGGGATGTCCACCAATGAAACCGTGGTTGTTTCTAGCATTTTAATTTTGGTGAGCGATTATTTTCTCTCGGCAATTATAAAAATCATTTTCTACGGCGGTAGCAGGTGAGTGAACTTGCAATTGAACTTTCCGGTGTCAGAAAAAGTTTTGATGGTGGGTTAAGTGAAGTGCTCTCAGGGCTTGACCTCAAAATTGAAAAAGGAAAAATCACCGTTATCATTGGGTTTTCCGGAGCGGGAAAATCAGTCATGCTCAAACATATTTTAGGGTTGCTTAAGCCCGATGCCGGTTTTGTAAAAGTTCTCGGACAAGACTTAGCAAAGTTAGATGAAGTTCGTCTCAATGAAATGCGAAAACAATTTGGAATGTTATTTCAATCGGCCGCGCTCTTTGACGACATGACCACCCTCGAAAATGTTTGTTTTCCTATTCAAGAATTCAAAAGGGAATTGTCCAAAGAAGAGGCCATTGAAGCTGCTTCCAAAAAATTATTCCTCGTTGGACTTGGAACTGAGCATTTCAACAAATACCCGGCGGCACTTTCTGGGGGTATGAAAAAGCGAGTTGGTCTAGCTCGAGCGCTCGCCCTTGATCCAGAAATACTACTTTATGATGAGCCAACTACAGGTCTGGACCCTGTGATTACCGAAACTGTTGATAATCTAATTGTAGATACACATAAGCATCGTGCGGGGTTAACAAGTATTATTATCTCTCACGATCTTCCCTCCGCTTTCCGAATAGGTGATGAAATCGCCATGTTAGATGCGGGGAAAATTAGATTGGCTGGGCCTCCAAAATTATTTTTGGAAAGCAAAGATTCGTTTATTGAAAAATTTGTTTCGAAAGCAAAAGGGAACCATACTTCATCATGATGAGCTCCGCAGAATTTAAAGTTGGCCTGTTTGTAATCGCGTGTATCGTGATCATTGTGGTCATGTCACTCAAGGTGAACGTTGATCCTAGTGTCAGCGGAAGAACACAACGTTACGCACTACTATTACCCAGCGCCAATGGTATTGTGAAAAATTCCAATGTGAAGATGGCGGGAATTCCTGTTGGTATTATCGATGACATTGTTCTCGATGGGGCTCAAGCCCGTTTGGATTTAAAAGTTCAAGCAGGACTCAAACTTACAAAAAGCGCATCTGCTGAAATCAAGCCCAACGGAATTTTGGGAGACAAGTACGTTGAGATTAATCCTGGAAATCCCAATGACGAATTGCTCACTGAAGGGTCGGTCATTCCTAAATTTACCGATAGCAGTGGCTTTGACGCCGTATTAAATAAAGTTGGTAAGATAGCAGAAGATGTTGGCGCCATGACCGCCGCTCTCAAAGCTGCGACCACCGGTGAAGGTGATGACAATTCACCTTTGGGAAGAATTCTGCATAATGTGGAAGATCTCACGGCTGATCTTAAAGATGTTTCTGGCGATAAAAAAGACAAACTTGAATCGACTATCGATCACATTGATCACATCACTGCCAGTTTAGATGAATTTATAAATGATGACAGCGATGATGGTTTTAAAAAGAATTTTAAAAAAATGTCTAAGAGCTTAGCTCGTGTCGATGACATTTTAAAAAATGTGGATGAAGTTTCCGCCAAGATCAATCATGGCGAAGGAACAATTGGTAAGCTCATCAATGACGACACCACGGTTGAATCGCTTAACCACGCGATCGAAGGCGTCAATGGATTCATCGACGCTGGAAACAAATTCCAAGTCAGCGTGGATTACAATTCCGAAGTCATGTCCAATAGCATGGTCAAATCGTACATTGGTCTAAATATTCAGCCCGGGCCCGATCGCTATTATTCACTGCATGTCGTTGATGATCCCAAGGGAAGTTATTATAGCGGGACAACGCAGCAAACTGTGAACGGTGTGCCCTCGACGACGACTTATCAAAACGTCTATCAACATCAGTTTAAATTTTCGGCTGAGTTTGCCAAGAATTTCTACAATTTGACAGTCCGCGCTGGAGTTCTAGAAAGCCAGGGCGGGGTTGGCTTGGATTATTCTTTTTTCAACAAACGCCTGAGGGCCTCAGTGGAGGCTTTCAACTTTTCGCGGAATCCTGAAGGCCCTTATCTTCGAGCCTTCGTAAAATATAAGCTCTATAGCATTTTCTACGCCATGGCCGGTGGGGACGATATTTTAAATACCAAGGGTAACCCATTGACTGGAACCGGTGCTTCAGGTTTCATAGGAGCGGGTCTAGACTTTACGAATGACGACCTCAAACTCCTGCTGACAAAGGTTCCTTTTTAATGCTGAAACAAAATTTTAAGCGCGCCTTGGTGAGCACATCTAATAAAGATGGGCTCGTTGAATTTTTAAAGCCTCTCGTTGATGCCGGACTCGAAGTCGTCTCCACCGGCGGCACCTCAAAATTTCTCCGTGATCATGGAATCAAAGTGACTGAAGTAGCAGATGTCACCGGATTTCCGGAAATGATGGATGGTCGAGTTCGCACCCTTCATCCTTTTATTCACATGGGCTTACTTGCCCGAAGTTATGTCCCCGAAGATTTCGAACTTTTAAAATCTAGTGGTGTAACTCCATTTGATTTGGTCGTGGTTAATCTTTATCCCTTCGCTGAAGCGGTTAAGAAAAATCTGCGCGATCTCGAACTAATAGACCAGATAGATGTAGGTGGGCCAAGCATGCTCCGGGCTGCAGCCAAAAGTTTCGAGCGATTGACCGTGGTTTGTGACCCCGCAGATTATGCGGAGGTCATTAAAAAAGCTGAAGCAGGTGAACCTGGAGAAATTTTTCGCCGGAAACTTGCCGCCAAGGTTTTTTCACACTGCTCACAATATGATGCGCTTATTGCTACAGCGTTGGGTGCTGAAGAAATCAATTTGTCTTTAAATTCGAAAATGAATCTGCGTTACGGGGAAAATCCTCACCAAAAAGCTGGTTTTTATAAGTCGGGTAATCACGCACTTTCTCTTCATCATTCCAAACAATTGCAAGGCAAAGAGCTTTCCTACAATAATTTAATGGATCTTGAAGCCGCGATCAATGTCCTCACCGAATTTGCGAACGCAACGGCAGTTATCATTAAACACAACACACCTTGTGGAGTGGCCGAAGGCGAAAATATTCTTTCTGCTTACAAACGCGCGTTCGACGCCGATTCCATTTCTGCATTTGGTGGGATCCTTGCTCTGAATCGTAAAGTAGATATGGCTTGCGCTGAAACCATGAGCATCCCATTTTTAGAATGCATCATCGCCCCATCCTTCGATGAAGCGGCTCTCAAGATTTTTTCAAAAAAGAAAAATCTGCGGATACTTCAACTTTCTGCTCTCGGGAAATCTTCTGCTGAGCTTGGCCTTGCCATTGGCGGTCTTGAATATAAAAGCACGCGCGGAGGATTTTTAGTTCAGGAAACAGACGGGCCAATTCAATGGCCACAAGATTCTACTCAAACACCACAAGTGAAGTGGAAAATTCTTGGTGAAGGCATCACGGATAAAGTAAAAGCGGATTTGCTTTTTTCTATGCGAGTGGCCAAACACGTCAAGAGCAATGCGATTGTGATCGCAAGGGGCTTGCAGACCCTGGGAATTTGTGGGGGCCAGACCAATCGAATCGATTCAGTCAAGATGGCGTTGGAACGGGCCACTAAAAACAGTCAAGCTGGTAACCAAAAGAGGAACACAAAAGACGGATTGATTTTAGCTTCAGACGCATTTTTTCCTTTTAGAGATTCTGTTGATTTAGCAGCTCTAAACGGGGTGAAATGGATCATTCAGCCTGGCGGAAGTTTGCGGGATCAAGAAGTCGAGCAGGCAGCACGGGAACAAGAAATTGGAATGGTCATCACTGGCCGTCGTCACTTCAAACATTGAAATTTGAAAGAAGCGCGCTTAATACATGAGCAATAAAAGAGACGAAGACACAATTCAAACGGAAAGCAATAATCAGATCGACATGGAGAGACTCTCTCAAATGCGAGAATGGATTGTAAAGTCCAACATGGTTATCTCCGGACCTTTTTCATCCGAAGAAGTTTCTCAAGGTTTGCGTGACAAACGTTTTGTCGCACATGATGAAATCATTTCTCCTCGCGGACGTTGGAAATATCTGCGCCAAGAAGAAAAATTTCGGTCAGTAATCAACGAAGTTAAAAACCGCCAAAGTGCGCTCGAAAAAAATTCGGAAGATACTGCTGATACTTCTGTCACAGCCTCAGCAAAATTTAGAATGCCTGCAAGTTTTGATAACACTTCCGCTTTGATGGAAGGTGTGGAAGCTCGCGGTCCATCAACTGATAACATTCATCCTGCATTATCTAGAGACCTTGCTAAATCTTATGGATATGAAAAAGATCTACGTGTGCAAAGCCAAAATGCAAAATCTGAAACCGTAAAAGTAGTTGCGGCATTGGTCGTTTTTGTTTTGGCGGCAGGATTTTACTTCACTCGTCTTTCTCCGAGACTCGATAACGCTGGGAACCACATAGACACTTTCCAAAGCATGTTGAATCAAGGAATTGTTGCAGAAAAAGTTGGCGATTACACAAAAGCAATGGCGTTTTATTCTGATGCCCGCAATGTGAAGCCTAATGATCCGGAGTTGTTATATAGAATCGCTCCCCTGACATTTACTTTTGAAAAACAGTCATTGCAGTCAGGTCGAATTTTTAAGCAGATTCTCGACACGGATGCCAATCCCGAACATAAGCAATCCGCACTCATCGGTTTAGGACTTGTCGCTCTGGAAGCCCATGAGTTCGATGTCGCACTGGAAAATTTTGATAAAGTTATGAAAAACGAGCCCGATCAAACGGCGGCGGTTTTCAATATTGGGCTCATTAATTATTACAAAGACAAATTCAGTGAGGCTGAAGCATTTTTGTCTCGCGCACTAGCAAAGTCCGGAAATGATGGAACGATAGTTATGGCTATGGCCGATGTTATTGTAGCTACAAGTCAAGAGTCCGGTGGTCGATTAAAATTAGGTCCTGCACACGATATGATGAAAGTTTATTTAGAAGTGGCTTTTGATTACCGCGCTCAAGTGCTGATTGAAGATGCTTACGTTCAAGCCTTGGCAGGAAAAACTGGAGAAGCGAATCAACTTTTAGAGCAAGCACTTGATGTGGATCCCGAACAAACAGATTTGTTTTTGCGCGATTGGAGATTTTATCGTGAGCGTTCCGGATGGGAACAAACTCTTTTCACACTTAAAAAAGTACTCCCACTTATTCCAGCAAGCAGTCATATGAGTGCTCTCAAGGGATTGGCGATGTTTGAAGGTCGGGAAAAGTTGGAAGGATCAAAGGAAATTGAAAAAGCGCTGGCTGAATCACCAAGGGATCCGCTTCTTTTATCCATCGCTGGTTGGACGGAAATGAAACTGGGGCATCGACAAGATGCCATTGTTAATATCAAGGAAGCTGCACTTGGAGAGTCCAAGTACCGTTTGCCTAAAGTTCTGCAAGCTCGCCTTTGTGCCGAAGAAAAGAATTTTGATTGCGCTCAAAAATTCTGGGAAAAAATAAATGCCCAAGATCCTAAAAATCTTGCCGCTTATGCTGGCCTAGCAGAAATTGCTTGGGAGAAGAAAGATACTGCGTCTACTATTCGCTGGCTCAGACAAGGGCAGGCCTTGGACGCAAAGTATATTCCCTTCAATATCCTGAGCGCAGCTATCGAAACTTCTGAGACTGGAAAATGAAATTAGGTTTTGCGCTGCTGAGTCTGATCTGTCTATCGTCATTCGCCTGCAACCAAACTAAAAGTTCTACTCCTACTGAAACGAAGTCTATGGGGAGTGGCAAAGTCACCGTCATTGTTCCTACTGCGGTTTGGAAGGCCGTGGAATCAGAATTTGCCTTGAAGAATGTGGTGACCGCCGCTGAAGGCGAAAGTTCGGAGGGCGGCAAGAAAAAAGAAGAAACTAAAAAGGAAAGCTCTGGAAAAGAAGGCTCTGAAAGTGATGGCGGAAAAAAGCCTGAGATCAGAGAAGGTGGGCATTCTCTTAAAGTTGATAAAAATGAATTGGATGAATTACTAAAAAAACATCCACAGACCGAGAATTTTTCTTTTCAAGTGCAAGTGTTGGAAAAAACTGACGGGGTGCTTGGGGGCAAAAACTACGTTCTTGATTTTCCACCAGGCGGAGGCATTCTTGATCTCTCGTATTATATTTCTGAATCAACCCGTGGCAGTTTTTATTTGAAATTTAACTGGGACAAAAAAGAATTTCTACCCGGGATGACCAAAGTTTACTTCGTTTCCCGTTCCAAAATTCGCGAAGTTGAAGGAATGAAGTTAGGTAGCGGGTGCGGACATTTCTTTGACCTCACATCTTACTGGCAGAAAAATATGGATGTTGAAGGATTTTTTCTCAACACCACTCATGATCGTCATTTAAGTGTTCTCGTCGGTAATTATTATTTCTTTGTGATCAAGGACGGAAAAATCTTTGAATCCTCTATCGAAATTCTAGACTCCCGCCACAGAGATCTCATGTGCGTGGCTAATTAGATTTCCGCCGTGAGATGGGTATTGGATGCGCTTTGAGTCTAAAAAAATAGCTAATTGATAAGTTTATAATTTTCAGTAAATTATTTTATAGTCGAAGCTTTATTCACCTAACGCGCTTCCCCTCACATTTTGTCTGCTTTTGCTTAGGCGACATCTTTGTAGACAATTAGAGTGGAGTCAGTGCGAGACTCCGTTGACCCAATCATTTTTCTACAATCTTGGTAGCGTCACTCCGACTTGGCCCATGTACTTGCCTTTTTTGGCGGAGTAGCTGATCTCGCAGGGTTCGTCGCCTTCAAAGAAGAGAACTTGAGCGATGCCTTCGTTGGCATAGATTTTTGCGGGAAGAGGAGTGGTGTTGGAAATTTCTAGAGTGACGTAACCTTCCCAGCCCGGCTCAAAAGGGGTGACATTGATGATGATTCCGCAACGAGCATAGGTACTTTTGCCGAGACAAATCGTGATCACGTTTTGGGGGATACGGAAATATTCGATGGTGCGGGCGAGAGCAAAAGAATTGGGGGGCACAATGCAGCTTGGTGCTTTGATCGTGACAAAACTATTTGTGTCAAAATTTTTGGGATCAATCAAGGTGTTGTTGATATTGGTGAAGATTTTGAATTCATCGGCAACGCGAATGTCATAGCCGTATGAAGACAGACCGTAGGAAATGACATCGCCGCGAACTTGGGCCTTTTCAAAAGGTTCGATCATTCCCAGTCCTGGGCCTTTAAGAGATTGTTCGCGAATCCATTTGTCTGATTTTATGCCCATTTTTTTTACTGCCTTTATATTTTGTCGATGAGACGATTGTGGGACTATTAAGTCTGCTAATAACTTTAATTTTTTCTCGTCCTACGTCTTATCACAGGCTATGATCCGGGCAAGTTAAAAAGGGGTAAAACGTGCTGACTGAACTCGTCGCCATCAATGGTGAAATATTTAAACCAAGTGAAGCTAAGATATCTGCTTTTGATCGCGGATTTCTCTATGGTGACAGCGTCTATGAAGTCGCCCGCAGGTACAACGGAGTATTTTTTGCCCTAGAAGATCACATCGAACGAATGTTCTATTCGGCCAGTCGCATCGACTTGAACTTGCAAATGGATGAGCGCGATTACATGGCGGAAATTTACCGCGTGGCGCATGAGTCCGATTTGCAAGATGCTTACATGAGAATCATTGTGACACGTGGGGAAGCGGGAATTAATCTCGATCCTTATTCGAGTGATAATATCAGCCGCGTGATCTACATGCGGAAGCTTGATAGTTATGTCAAACCTGAGACCTATGTAAAGGGAATCGATATTGTCACAGCCACCACTCTACGCAATACCAAAAAAGCGATGGATCCAAATATCAAATCTGGAAATTATCTGAATAACATCATGGCACTCGGCGAGGCCAAACGCGCGAAAGTTCACGATGCGATCATGGTGAACCGTGATGGATTTGTGACCGAAGGTACAACGTGGAATTTTTATTACGTGAAGGACGGAGTGGTTTACATGGCTCCTGACGATGCTGATTTACTCAAAGGTATCACGCGTAAAAAAATCAGAATCGTCTGTGAAGAAAATGAAATTAAATTGGTTGAGAAATATTTTACCCCTGAAGAAGTTTACCAAGCTGACGAAGCCTTCGGCACCGGATCCGTAAAAGAAGTCGCGCCAATCAGAAGTGTCGACGGAAAACTTTTGAATAATGGAAACCCTGGCCCCGTGACCGAACGTTTGATGAAACTTTATCGCGCACTCGTAGATGAATATTGCCTCGCATGGCGAGCTCGGTACCCGTGAAAAGGATTTTATGATTAAAATTTTTGTTAAAGACATTAAAGACAAAGACCTCGTGGAAAGCGTTTTTCTCGTGAGACAAAAAGCTTCGCCACTTGCAAAAAATGGCAAACCGTATTTGGCTCTCATGCTCGCTGATAAAACCGGAAGTCTCGATGGCCGCATGTGGGACAATGTCGAGGGAGTTCTTCCCACTTTTCAACAAGATGATTTTGTTCGAGTTAAAGGGGTCGCTAATCTTTATCAAAAGCGATTGCAACTCGTGATCTCACAAATCGAAAAAATCACTAAGAAAGATGTGAAGATCGAAGATTTTCTCCTCTCATCGCAATTTGACGCTGAAGTCATGTTTAAAAACCTCATGATGATTGTTGCTGGAATTAAAAATAAATATATCAAACAACTCATCACGGAAACTTTGGAAGATCCAGAGATCAAGCCTCGCTACATGAAATGTCCAGCGGCAAGATCCATTCATCACGCGTGGGTTGGTGGGCTGCTCGAGCACACACTTTCAATTTGTAAGATTATGCTTTTTATGGGGACTCATTATGAAAATGTGGATGTGAGCCTGCTTATTTTTGGTGCGATCTTTCATGATATTGGAAAACTTTGGGAACTTGATTTCGACACCAACACTTCCTACACTAATGCCGGTAAACTCATTGGACATTTGGTGATGGGCGCAGAATTAGTGGAACGCAAAACTAAGACGATCAAAAATTTTCCTGACGATTTAAAAATCGTCTGCAAACATATTGTTCTCAGTCATCACGGGAAATTAGAATATGGAAGTCCCAAACTTCCGCAAACACTTGAAGCCTATATTGTTAGTTCAATAGACGAACTCGACTCCAAAATCACGGCACTGCAAACTTTCATGGCCGGAGAAAAAGCAAAGAGCGCTTCGGCTTCATGGTCTGGTTACAGTTCTGTTTTTGATCGCTATTTTTATCTGGATAGACCCGGCCAGGCTGAGCCGTCTTAATTAAAGACTACCAATGAAAATCCGGCCCACTGGCTGCGCCCGAAGCCGGACTAGCTGCGGGTGCTGAACCTGCTTGCTGTGCTGGCGGCGCCATGACGACGGCATTTTCCGGAGTCAGGGGTGAGCCATTAGGATTGCAAGTTCCTAAGTAAACGCACATTTTTGTAGGATCTGCGCCAACCTTCGCCGCCGCCGCGCTTGCTGCCGCGCTATTCTTCGATCCAGTCAGTGTAGTACTCGTTTCCCCATCCACGGCTGCTTGACCGATCTGTTCGTAAGGAGTTCCCTTAACTTTGTCTTCGAGAATGATTGTTCCCCCTTTACCCCAAGTTCCTAAATTTTTGAACATTGCTGAGTCTTTGGATACTTTGACTTTGCCTTTCAAGATGTCATCCATTTTGCTGTAAGTGTCCGCCATTTGAGCAAGCATCGAGTCGAAAGTGGCAATGTCTTGGAGGCGGGGATCGTTCCCTTGGAGTTTGTTTTTGTTGATCGCTGGTAAGCTTAATCCTAGTTCGTAGGAAATTGTCTCGATGGCTTTTTGATCTTGAGCGGTGAGGGTATGTTTACCTTGATACATCGCCGCGATGATTGTTTTCATAAAATAAAGTCGCGAGAAGAAATTCAGATGGGCGGCCATCTCAGTCAGTGAATGATCAACAAGTCGAACAACTGTCGCGCTCTGAGTTTTACTGGCCAACAGATCTTTATCGAAATCTGCCAAAATATCTGCTCGCTCATCCAGAATCTCGTTTTTCACCAGCGGGAATGAAATAGAGAGTGCCTGAAGAACTTTCTGACGTTCTTTGTCCAACGCTTGTCTCGCTGCGGGCGTTGTCACTGTTGTTGGATAGGTGTTGAATATATAACGCAGAACAATCTGCCACAGTGTTTGTTTAGAGTAGTAGTTTGAAGTTTCAATTGTGCGGCGAGCGGCTTCCCGTTCGGCATTTGCCATAGTCTCAAATCTAATCTTTGTTTCGTTGCCGATCGATTTTGCATGCGCGTGAACGGTTGCCCACGAAAGAGACGTGAAAATAGCCCCAGAAATTCCCGCTGATAATGCCATTTTAGAATCGTTGGACAGGTAGACGGCTAAATTATTTTGAAGTGCTTCTCTCAGCCAAGTTGTCCAAGGAGCGTGTTTTTGTATTTCCGTTTTTGCAAACGTAGCTGTGGCGTCGGCCAAAACTGTATTGACTGCTTGAGTCCTAAGATCGTCTGTGATGAGGGCTTGTTGAATACCACCCTTGACCATGACGTTGACAAGGTCACCAACAGTCGATGTCGCAAAATTTTGCAGAACACCGTCTGAAACTACTATTGCGGCAGGGGCTAGAGCTTGTCCAGCCAACACAGCTGTTTGGTAGTTTAAGAGTGACGCCAGATATTTGGAAAATGCGTTTTGCCCCAATGCAGCGGCGCCATTTCCAACTACAGCAGTCATAACAGTGGTCGTGATAAGATCATACCGCTCGACCGGACTTGGCGGGAGTTGGTAATAGAGAGCCGCTAATCGCAAAATCATTTTTGCTTCTGGAACGAAGGTTGCGGCCCAATCGAATCCCATGTACATGGTTAAGCCGCCAAGATTTGCCAATCCCGAGGTCACCCTCGGATAAATATATTGGAGGGTCGCATAGCCTAGAGCTACTCCTGCCGCACTGATTGCTGCGTTCTTTACACCTTCGTTAATGATGATTTGTGCAAGTTCATCGTCAGTTTTTGCATACGCGTTGTCTGCTCGAAGTTTCGCAATATAGGCAGGGTAGTTTTCATTGAGAATAGGAGTGGCTTGGGCAAGACTGCTGAATATGCCGCCACTTGAACCGTAACCGCCCATGTATCCTGTGTTACTAGTCGAGGGATCCCATCCGGCAGATGCATTCGTGCTGTTCCAGTCGCCACCCGTGACTCCGCCATTATTCCAGACGTTCCCAGAGTCGCTGCTGGAACTGCTTGTGCCAGTTCCCCAAGGGTCATTTACATTTCCGAATGCGGAATTTGCCGGAGCGCAGACGCTACTGGCCGTACTTCCTGAATAAAATTGTCCGCAGTTTCCAGTTGAAGCTGCTTGGGCAAACGCAAAATTTCCGGAGAAAGAAAGTTGGAGTGAGATCAGGGCGACAAGACAGGCTTTTTTCATTTCTTTACCTTTCAAAATAAAGATCCAGGCAAATTGCTGTTATGCATTCTGGGTGCCAATGAAATTCTAATCTATAGGCTGCCTTAAAGACGGGCAATGCTTTGGCTAACGCTGGTCAACTTTGGAAGGAGCTCGCCGTGAAAATTCTAGGGCCACTCTATAAAAATAACCGCAATACTGCTGTTCAATCGAGGGCGTACCAGTTTAAGATTTATGGGTGAAAAAGAAAATTTCTAATTTCTGGAAAACCTATAAGAATATATTTTTGGTGTCCCTTTGGGTCCCTTTAATCTGGATTTTGCTTTTAGTGATTGAAGTGGGTTTTTTGGTCGATAGCAATCGCGCTAAGGTTTCGGTTTTTGCCCGACTGTTTGAGGATTTAGTTTTTGTAATGAGTTTTCTGTTTTACAGCAGTCAAGGCATGGTGGCTTATCTTGAGCGCCCACTGCAACTGTTGATCACTTTTGCTTTGCAATTCTTCTTTTGGTGGGCGCTAAGTTTTTTAATTCTGCTCGTGCTTAAAAGATTTTCGCGAAAAACTAAAAGTATTTCTTTAACTTGAGCGAGCTATTTTTCCATCTGCTCTTTGATGGCGTCGCTTTCCGATTTAAATTCATTCCGATGGAGATTGTAATAACTTCGTCTAAGTTTCACTCGACAGACTTCAGCCGTATCTGCCGTGCTGCGGGTGTTTAAACTGTTCATCTGATTTTTTGCGGATGTGGTTGCTGCTTCCTTCATTTCCACCGCAAGATTTTTTTGATAATTTTTGTAAATGATTTGATAAGGGTCACAAGGAAATCCTATCGGATCATTTTTTGCTGAGTCATTCATCAAGCCTGTAAGATCGTAACCGCCCGCAGATTCCAATTGTTCTGGCGTGATCAAATCAATTTGACTTTGAATTGTCATGGACTTCATAGATGGAGTTTTTAAGCTATCAACCTGATCGCAACTCACACCATCTTTTCGATAGCAAAGGGCATCGGTGAAAGCGCGTTCAACAAACTTATAACCTTCATTGGTGAAGTTTGAGATTTTGTCAGTGAACCCGGTTTGGGAAGCGGCATAGCCAGCAATCTCCACTTGAAACACAGACAGGAAAAGTCTCTCGGGGAATAGGGCTGCGGCGATAGCGAGCCAATGAGAAATCTCCGTGGGGTGATAGTTTTCTGGGCTTCTCATAAAATCTGATAGCATAAATAAAAATGGGACTCTGAAAAGTACCGCTTTGGCGAGTTGGTATACGAGGCCGTTAGCTTTTACTCGGTCATATTTTCCGTAGATGTAAGCAATCGTTTGGCTTGGCGATGATTGAGAGAATATTCCTGAGCGTTGTAATTCTTTGAGATCTTTGTCAAACCCGCTAGCACTAAGAAATTTTTCAACCTCGGCTGCAGATCTGGGTTCTGTCGAAAATTTTTGCAGGTTTAAAAAAAAAGTCATTGCGTCTTTTTGATTTTGCTTCCAGATTTCATTTTCATCAATCCAAACTCTAGTATAATTAAATTTCTTCCAATCTGTTTTTAGCGCAACTGATCCCAAGCTTGGTTTAGGCGGAGCAAGCGCTTTAAAAAGATTAGTCATTAATTCTTGATAGTCAGAAGTGCGTGCAGGAAATCTGATCACTTTTAAAATTCCGCCCAAATCCAAAAGTCCACGATCGACTAGGACTTTGTTTGATTTCTTCCAAGCTAGACCGATGGATTGTCTCGCCCAATTTAAGTTTCGCGCTTTTGCCTCAGCCATCATGACACCAAAACTTTGGGGATCCACAACGGCTCCGTAAGCCAAGACTTCTTCATAGGAGACCTGATTTTTAATTGAGCGCGCGGCTATATCCTGAAGCCAGGCTCCAGTAGTGGGATCGCCTAGCGGATGAGCGGCGATAAGATCTTCCACTGATTTCCAATTTGCGCGGGAAGGAACTTTAGCACTCAGCCAGCGAAGATCAAACGCACGCCACAGTTTTTGATTCCAGTTTGCTGCATACTTATTTTTCACCGAAATCTCGCAAGTCGTGACACCGAATGCGCTGATTGAAAGCGTATTGAAAAAAAGTACTGAAATTAAAAAAAGTGAAATGAATCTCATCACTTGATTTATCGTCAGTCCTCTTTAAACTCTTAAGCGAACTGGGTCTGCTGGACTGCTGGCCTTTTGTCTAATATGTTTTCTCTAAGGGGTTTGGGGTAAAATAAAATGAATTTAGTTGCTTGGATGTTCCATCCGCTATTTCGGCGTGGGGCTATTTTCACGACTTTCGTATTGGCATTTACTTGGACAAACATTGCGTTCGCCGAGAACGCTGCTTGGATTGCCGGTTTGGTCGATATCAAAGTCCAGGATTTTTTTGTTACTCCCGCACCCAATCATCAGCCATTTTTAGATAAAATTTCCGATCCAGCTACGACTTCATTGAAACTTTTTATGTATCATCTGACTGACCCAGAAGTGGTTCAGGCTTTGCTTGATCGCGCAAAAAATGGCAAAGGTCCCACACAAATTATTCTCAACAGAAATGGAATGGTCACTGACAGCACTTTGCAAATCGCTCTCACTTTGCAAAAAGCAGGAATTCAAGTGGCGGCGAGCACCAAAAGATTCACTCTCACACATGCTAAGACCATGCTGGTAAACGGTGTGATATCTATGATCACGACCATCAATCTGACCACCAATGCTCCCATTCAAAGAGATTACGGTTTGACTACGGATAACGTGAATGTAGCCAAAGAAGTGAATAGCTACTTTGATGCCGATTGGGAACTTGCCTTGAAAGATGGTGGTGAAAATTTAGTGCAGGTGGCTGCCGATGAAACGATCCGGCAGAAGGCGCCTCATCAACCCGGAATTCCACCGGGGCTAGACGCATCGCCTGCTTCAACCATGCCGAATTTAATATGGAGTCCGGTAAATTCCCAAGATAAAATTGTAGATCTGATTAATTATGCTGAACCTGGAACAGACCTCATCGCGTCAGTAGAAAATATTCGAAACTTTGGAGTGCAGCAGGCGCTTCTTCAGGCAGTCGAACGAGGTGTGAAAGTAAGGCTGGTCGTTCCGCAGAGAGATCTGAATCCGGATCCAAATTATAATTTAGTGGCCGTCTATGAGATGCAAAATCAATCTGTAAATGGGAAGAAAATAACTGTTGATGTCAGACTAATGCCTCCGCCTTCATCTGCAGAGACACCTTACATACACGCAAAAATGATCGTGGTGAATGGAAAAAAAGGCAAGATAGCTGCCATTATGTCTGAAAATTTTAGTTTCAATTCACTGACTATGGCGCGCGAACTTGGAATCATATTTTTAGATAAGCCTTCTATTGTGAAAATTGAGAATGCTTTCAATACAGACTGGATAAAAACCATTCCCCCAGGTCCGCAAGTCAGGGCTCCACTCACTCCTGGGAAAATCGATGCCATCGCGAAGTGCGCTCATGTTCTAGATAAGATTAGTGAACTGTTTCAAAAGTAAGTGTCATGAATTGAGCGATGCTCGATGCCACTTGTATCCAAGTTTGAACTGAAGTGTGTTCCACGCCTTGAACGTAGCTTGAACTGGCGGTTCGAGAATGAATAGCTCCTAAGGTATAAAATTCGTCGGCAACGATGGCAAAAAAATCTTGGTCAGAAAAATCTTTAGGACTCAATTTTATATTTCCTAGCCACCTTGGAGAGATCAGGAAATCCATCGTCCCAAATCGAGCTACAT
>JAYTHU010000101.1:0-1182 GCA_043732305.1 Oligoflexia bacterium | reverse complement strand
TTGGCTAGAGTGCCTGACGCTCGTGCGACAACAGATGTGGATATATTTCGAACTGGCGTATCAATAGAGCAGGCACTCAAAGATTTAATTAAGGTTTGTGAAATTGATTTGAATGATTTTTGTCGTTTTCAATTTGTTAAATCAGAAGAACTTGTGGCAACCGATGCTCAACCGCATCTAATCGGTCGCCTAGTTACTTTCGATGCATATTTTGGGGTTGCGGAGCCAGTAAAGATCAAAGTTGATCTGACTGTCGTAAGTTCGAATTCGTACCCCGCAGATTTGATAGAGCCTCGAAACCGGATTCCTCTCGAAGGAATAGCCTCCACTCCATACAGGATTTATCAGGTAACAGATCAAATAGCTGACAAGGTATTTGCAACAATTTCCGAGTACGGGGGGAAAGAGTCATCCAGGAGGAAAGATTTAATTGATTTAGTGATAATCGCCATTTCTCAATCCTTTAGCCGTATTCATTTAAGTGATTCCCTTGAGCGTCAAAGGGAATCCCGGGTAGGCACCCTAGGGTCAACTTTCATCCCACCTGCTTCGTTTCAAGGATTCTATGAAAAAAATATAAAGAAAATGTCGGTTCCAGTGAAATTGCACGAATATGAACTAGCCATAAAACTATTGAATTCTATGCTCGATCTGGGGAAGCATTTTCCTATCGGTTTTTATTGGAACCCAGAGAAGTTGTCGTGGGAAGAAAAAACACTAGAGACTAATTAGGTAATTCAAACTAGCGCAAAAAGCGTTCTTCAAAATGCCATTCGAGGTAGATAGCTTGTTCTTTCTTTCTCTCAATCTTTTTCACAACAACATTTGAGTGTTCCCGAGCAACCTTGTCCACCAATTTCGAACTCACCACGACGTGGCCTTCTTCATCCACCGATATACAGCCCTTTTCAAACAAGTCATCACAGCCAAATTTGCATGCCAGCATCATGTTGTTGTCGATGTCCCGCTTCTCTGCATTATTGCAATCTGCTCTGCGCTTTATATGAGCAGCAATCAAGAATTCAGCGTTTATCTTTCGGTTACAAAATAGGCAAGTTCCAGTGGTCGCTCCTCTGAGGAGCCGATTGCGAGCCTTGGACTGCTCGGTGCGTCGCCAACCTTGCACTTTTTGGTCTAGTTCACCATCGAGACCCGTTAGGGCTTCATTAAACGCCAGCTCGG
>JAYTHU010000100.1:0-1182 GCA_043732305.1 Oligoflexia bacterium | reverse complement strand
GTTAGAGATCGGGATTGAAGCTAAGGCTGTGATCTGAGACTTAAGGTTTTCGTATTTTGTATAGCTTTTGAATCTCTGTTTTATTTAATAAAGCAGCGGTTTTGATCTTTGAAAATTAAATAGTGTATTAGCATCGAAAGTCTCAAAATGCAGCGGGAGCTGTTTTTGAGCACTAACAGAACTTCTCTGTTTAGGGGATGCATTGTCGAGCGGACTAGAGACTCTGATCTTGTTTGAATGCTTCGATCGAATCACCTCAAGGTGTCATAGCCTTGGTGATAAGTGACAAAGCTTTGGATAAAGAGATGAGTTGTACGGTTCGCACCCGAGAGTGAGTGTTCTCGCTAAAGTCGAGAGAGAAGCTGTGAGGTAATTTTAAAGTAGATCGAGTTTGAAGTCCCTCCTTTCCAAGGGGGATGGAGGCTTGATCGAGTTGATTAAATTAATCCAATCGAAAAAAAATAAAGATCATTTGAGTTCAAGTTTTGACGGCGACCGTTCGGTTTGTTGGCTCGAGAGAGTTGGTGGATTGATGATCTCGAAAGAGATAGCAGGGGTTGCAAGTTTGTCATTGGTTGGATTCGGTGATTTTTAGCTGGGATAATCCATCAGAAAAAAGCTCTCCTCTCGCAAGAGAGTGAGAGCAAGTTTATATAGAAGCTACTAAGGGCTTGCGGTGGATGCCTTGGCACCAAGAAGCGATGAAGGACGTGGATAACTGCGAAAAGTCTCGGTGAGCCGTAGCAGGCGTTTGAGCCGGGAATATCCGAATGGGGAAACCCACCAATTTATTGGTATCTCCTGATGAATACATAGTCAGGCAGAAGCGAACCAGGGGAAGTGAAACATCTCAGTACCCTGAGGAAAAGAAATCTATGAGATTCCGTTAGTAGTGGCGAGCGAAAGCGGAACAGCCTAAACCTAGATGATTTATTTCATTTAGGGGTCGTGGGACCTCAACGTGGGACTTAAGTGTTTAGTCAAATGAGTTGGAAAGCTCAGCCAGAGAAGGTGATAGCCCTGTCGACGAAAAGCACGAGAGCCCTAGAGGTATCCCGAGTACCAGCGGACACGAGAAATCCGGTGGGAATCAGGGGGGACCACCCTCCAAGGCTAAATATTACTTGGTGACCGATAGTGTACTAGTACCGTGAGGGAAAGGTGAAAAGAACCCCGAGCAGG
>JAYTHU010000099.1:0-1183 GCA_043732305.1 Oligoflexia bacterium | reverse complement strand
CATATTCATATCATAAGCAATGGCCAAAAACAAATCACAGGCTCTAGATCTAGGCTAGGCACATTGGAAACACTCCCATGCAAAATCCGGTTTAGTGAGAAAGACACGGCAAAAAAAAGATTTTTCGGGAAACATAGATAAAGATGAAATGTATACATGATCTTGCTCACGCATGCTATGCAACCTATTCTGGACTCTGAAAACAAGTTTTTAGTCATTTTCATCTTCATCTTCTCGCTCTTGAATGGGGCAAACGTGCACTTGATTGTTGTTCAAATATTTTGCTTTCTCGTTGCCACACTCGTGGCAAAGATGCGTGTTCGATTTGCTGGCTCTGAACTCGGCAAATGCGTTTGGTGAGTATGTCATTCATCATTCTGCGTAGCTTAGCGGGAAGGAAGCTGCCGCAATTCGAGTGACGTTCATAAGTGACACGCACATCGTGATGGTGGCTCTCCAACGCCGACTCACTATACGCTCCCAAATAAAAATGGTCCTCCAGGAACTTGACGCAATGAAGGAGAGCGTAAATTTCAGGTTTGACCCATTCAGCACCCCAGCGAGGCCAAAGACTACTGAGCGATAGAACCAGAGTCTTGAAATCGATACAGTCTTGTGGAGTGGCACGTTTCTTGCAGAGGAGAAAGGCGATGAGAGGAATGAAGAGGGCAAGAAGTTGAGTGAGAAGAGTCTTGGTGTCTAGAGCGGGAATGAGATTGATAAAGTTTTGAAAACGAGGGTCTTTGACAACTCCCTCGAGTTCTCGAGTTCAGGGCCGTGAAGAGAATTTACCGCAGAAGCCTTCCGCGCGCCGTACGTGCCGGCTGGAGTCGCCTTGTGCCCGCGCACTAAGCTGTCGAAATTCTGAGCGTGGGCGCTTCCCGCTAAATCGATTTTGACCATTTCCACTAGCTAATTTCCTAATCCTAGGAAAATATGTAGAGGGAGGGGAACGATCAGCTGAAACAAAAAAGGTAAAATGGAGGCGAAAACGAAACACATGAACGCTTCGCTAGATCGTTTTCGTAGATTTTCTTTGGATTCATTGGCAGGTGCATCTGAATGAAGTTGTCGCAGGAGACGATCATGCTCATCTACGCTGCGACTCTCTCCGATCGCCGGAGACGGATCCGACTTGGGACGGAAGCTAGAATAGTAAGAAAAATTGGATGAAGGGGCCATC
>JAYTHU010000098.1:0-1189 GCA_043732305.1 Oligoflexia bacterium | reverse complement strand
TACGCGCTATGACAAACTCGCGGAACGCTTCGCTTCCTTTGTCGCCCTCGCCGCTGCCGTCATTTGGCTCGCGTGATTTTGATTGTCAACACTCCCTAAAAATGGAATCAACAAGCCGACTTCCGGCACCAATCAGTTTTGCCAAAACCAGAATCTGGTCTCTGCATCCTTCATTTGTAGTTTTTTCTGGATAATTGATCGTGTGATCAACCTCGCCCCATATTTCTTCAAACAACGTCCGGATTTGAATTTCGCAACATATAGATGACTCTTCATATTGCTTGACCAAGTAGTGAACACTTGTATAGAAGCTTTCTTTCTTATGCGTTTCCAGACCAAGGCTCTCAAAATAACTTTGAGCTTCTGGGTCCCAAGTGTAAGCCTTCGGCGGCTCTAATAATATCCACTCCCCTTTTCCAATTCGCCAATCAATCGCATCTTTTATCCCATCAAACTGCCTTTGATGCAGAAGCAATACCCTCACACCAGAAAAATCAGTTACTTTTGAGTAGAGATTTTCGACGGTAATAGGATCTTGAGCAGTCGACTTTCGCAATAATTTTTCCTTCAAATGCTCCGGATCTTTTAAGCGTGATTTAACTGAATGAACATAGGGTGCGGCCTTTGGATGCAGGCTGAAAAAATCTACAATGTGCCGACGTAAGAGATCAAAATCTTGATAATCCGATTTGTATTTTTCTACAAGCGGCGAGATGTCATTCGTTTCAACCATAAGACTACGTCCCGATTCTCGACAGCAAGTCTTGTGCAAACTGAACGTACTTCGAGCGCGTCATTTCATAGGTGGTCCTATTCCCTGCGATCGTGGAAATGTCGTCCGTTTCAAGTGATTGAGAAGCCGGAACTTTCCATATAGGCACGTGATATTTCTGCGCCATATTGGGGAGAGTATTATGAGTGTGCATAACCGATGTCCCCCCAATTGGTTGCCGAAGGGTTTCGTGCGACAACTTGTCCCAGATCGTTTTATCAATATACTTTTCAATAGTTTTTGGGATTTGTTCCGCATAGTTGTAATGCGCGACAGCCAAGTCCCAAGTGTTATTTTTACCGGAGTATTTTTTCGCGTTGTATATGGTGTAGCCAAACAAGTGCACGAAATCTTTGGGGAATAGGGCTCTCTTTTCTGGGGTTAGCAAACCGTACAAGACATCAAATTGACTCTTCC
>JAYTHU010000097.1:0-1195 GCA_043732305.1 Oligoflexia bacterium | reverse complement strand
CGAAACTATTGCTTACAAAATTGTAGAAATTCACTCCCCATTGTTTCAAGCTTCCCATGTTGATTTCCATGATTACGGCTTCCACATAAACTTGATCTCTGGGGATATCTAGTTTTTCAAGAATCGTTTTCACGACTTCAAAATCTTGTTTGCTCGCCGTGACAACTAATGAGTTAGTTGTTTTATCTGCGGCGAATTTCACATCGCCACTGAAAACATTCGCTCTTGGAGCAGCATTAGCGGCGGGAGCGCCAAAGGGATTTGACTGGACAGGAGCAGTGGACGTGGCTGTAACCACGCCTTGCAAAGTTTGCGCGATTTTTTCAGCATCGTTAAATTTCACGTAATAAACATAAACGCCGCCGGAATCTTCGGGACGAATTCTGAAATCTAGTTTTCGAACTAGCTTTCTGACTTTATCAATCCCTTGACTGTTTCCGACAACAATCAAAGTGTTTGTGCGATCATCAGGAATGACCAATGAATAGGCGTCACTGCTGGTGCTGCTGGGAGATCCAATAGGAGTGAAGCGGGGAATGCCGGCAGAGAATCCGCCGCCTTGATTGGGATTGCTTTTCCCTTTGTTGATAATTTGATCCACTGTCTTTGCCAAATCAGAAACTTTAGCGTAGCGAATGCGAATCACTTCCATTTGCTCTTCAAAACCGGGGACATCAAGTTGTCCTAAAATTTTCATGATGTGTTCAATGTTCGAACCATAGTCAGAAATGATCAAAGTGTTTGTGGGCTCGTACACTTGAAGATCGCCACCGCGTGATTGCAACATGGAATTGAGATTACTTTTGACGTCTTTCGCCAAAATGTATTTCAACTGCACAATGCGAGTGATGAGACCGTCATTATTGGGGGTGAAACTTCCGGAGTAAGTATCTATACCGTCATGAGTTGCATTTTGTACGGGTTTGATTTTTAAAAATTTTCCTGAGGGCACAACTGCAAAATTGTTGATGGCCAGTGCAGACAAGAAAGCTTTATAGGCTTCGGCAACGGTGATGCGTGAAGGTGCAATGATACTCACTTTGCCTTTGACTGAAGGATCCAAGATGAAGTTTTTGCCAGTGAGCTCAGAAATTGCTTTAACGATGTCTGTGATATCTGCATTGGGATAATCGAAACTATCAATCAGATCTGGGTAATTCTGATCATTGATTTCTTTGTCAGCGTTGTTGATAGC
>JAYTHU010000096.1:0-13524 GCA_043732305.1 Oligoflexia bacterium | reverse complement strand
TCTCGTGATTCAAGAAGGCCTGTGTAATCAAATCCGCCACCACCGAAGGGCACAAAAATTTGTTTGTCAGAAAATTGCAAATGATAGAGGAGGGATGTTTGCATCGGAAAGGCATAAAGTGTCATCACGGTTTCGCTGATAATTCCTGATAATGCTGGATTGAGAAATCGTCCGTTACCGGAGGCGGTAAAAAATCCGAATCCCCCTTGAAGTCCTAGCCTTCCCATACCCTTGTAGAATTGCCATTCGAAATCTACCCCAAGCGCTACGGGATTTGTTTTGTAAATATTGTTGTAGGTGATCCCAGGACTATCACCCTTCAAATTTGTGGGAGTGTAAGGCCCAATGCGAAATCCGCCAGCGTAATGTTGTGGTGATGTTTTAGTTTTATAAACTTTGGTTCCGTCGCGCAATTTCTTTTTCAAAACGGGTGCAGGCTGGTCGCGATAATAAGGAGCGATTTCATAGTGATCACTTCCATCATCAAAGCTTTTTTGCTTTTCATGCGGTTGAGCGGAGATATTAGAATCTGCTTTTTCATCAGAGGACTTTACGTCGAAATTGTTATTGTATTCTATTCCAGATTTATCATTGCCTGTTTCATTGCGTTCGATGCCGTCTTTGTTGTCGAGCGGATTTGCCATGATGAGAGGTGGCGGAGTCTGAATCTTCGATCTATTGGTTTGCGCCAGAGCGAAGCTGCTGGTCAGGAGTGCGGTTAATAAAATCAGTGCCACGAAAACTTCCCAGAGTAAATTTGATTTGTTTTTCAAAGTTTCGGCAATGATCTCGTGTTTTGTTTCGCTCATGAAATTTTATTCTCGGTTTTGGCTGCGCCATTTTTGAATCGATAATATCTTACGAGTAAAAGCGGAAACAACAAAATGATGGCAAAAACCATGCAGGCATTTTTTGCTCCAACATTTAATGCCAAATGGGCAAATCCAACTGCGGGCCAAAGAAGCGTTCGCGCGATAGCGCGTGCATTCTCACTTTGCTCTAGGCGAGCCGCCCAGGGCGGGGAATTTTTGTAATACCAAGACGTAAAGTTTCTTCCCCATTTTGATTTCATCAAAAACACATCGCGAAATTTTCTCATCGTCACTACTTCGGATTGCATGGGTGAACCAAATGCTGCGGTCGCAATAAAGCAGTGGCCATTTTTTGACATCAATCCCGCAATTTGACTGGGACTGTTGCACATGGTGGCCGCGAAATTACTTGAGTCCGTGATGTATCCAATATTGCCCGCATTATCCTGCAATGCCGCAACCATGCAGTAGTAAGTGTCATTGGTGAGAGGTTGTACCGAGTAAGTTGCAAGATTTCCAGTGGTGGGATCTACGCCTATTTGGTTGTTTGGTGCAGTTGATGCATTGGCCGTTGCTGCAGCTGCAAGTGCGGGAAGGGCAGTCGCTACTTCGGTGCCTTTGGTCGCCTGGCCATAATAAAAACGGACGGAGTTTATGGCTCCTGCCGTATCATTCGGATAGTTCGCGTCGAAGGTAGGAGTTTGAATTTCCATTTCTCCATCGCCGGGGAAAGCAATAAAACTATAAAGACCAAGATTCCCAGCAGTGGTAGCGGGAATATTAGAAATAAATGTCAGTGTGAAAGTGATGATGTCGTCGCCAGAATTATAAATTCCATCGCCTTGTGCATCAACAAGTATGCTGATTTGTAAAACCACGGGAGTTGTCGTTTGACAGCTGCCATCTATGGCAATCGATGCGGCAGCACTCAAACTGCAGATTTGAGAAAATGTCTGGGCTAAATTGAGTATCGTCCCTGTTGCTGGGTAATTTGCCTGAGCTAAAACTGCTGAGCCTGCGGACCCCAGAATTGTGTTTCCAATGGCTGGAACTGTTCCTGAGAGTAAATATATTCTCGGTGAATTGGTGAGCGCCACATTTGATGAAGCTGTCACCGTTAAAGTGTCTGCAATTTTATGACACTGAGAGTTTTTTGTGGTGTCGCATGCACCGGTGGTCGCGACGTAGCCGCTTCCCATAAATGAAACGTAGTAAGAATAGGTGGGGTTGATGACTGTCGTCGCCGGGGTGGTTGTTTTGGTTCCGGTCGTAGTGGGCGTCGTTGTGCTTGAGCCGACGCTGGTTTGAACGGCTTCGCTATATCCTGCCACCGAGAAAGTGATTGTCGCCAGGCCCGGAGTGGCGAACAAAAATATGGATCCAAATATTATTGTCAGTGCGGATGAATACCCGTGTGAGTTCTTTGCGGTCATATGAAAATGTCACCATAGTTTTGGGTTTATATCAAGCCTCGCTTGGCGCCAAATCCTTCGAGTTGATTTATTTCAATGTCGTCATTGAGACTTAGGTGATTTTTGAATCCAATGATCACCCTTGCGAAAGTTGTCGCAACAGATCCTTTGGGGGGGCACTACCAAAGAGTATCGTGCACCAACACAAGCGCAGAAATTTTAGTGGCGCGTGGGTTGGTTTAGATTGAAGAGGAGTTCGGCGATTTGGATGCCGTTGAGGGCGGCGCCTTTGCGGACGTTGTCGGCAACGATCCAAAAGAGCCACCGGTTTTTGTGCTGGAGATCTTGGCGAATGCGGCCAACATAAACTTCGTCCTGACCAGAAATATCGCGGTTCATGGGATAGGCGTTTTCCGCTGGAATATCGCGGATAACAATACCTGCCGCATTGGACAAAACTTCCAACACTTCTTTGCGGGTCGCATTTTTCTTGAAATCCACCCACACGGCTTCACTGTGACCGTTGAAAGTTGGAGTGCGAACGGCGGTGACAGAAATATCTAGATCGGCTTGAGATAAAATCTTTTGAGTTTCTTCCATGATTTTTAATTCTTCAAAAGTGAAACCAGTTTTTTCATCAATCACGTCAATGTGAGGAATGTTGTTGAAGGCGATCGAATGGGGGAATGTCGCTACGTCGCCTACTTCTCCTGAATTAAGCAAACTCATTGTCTGTTTGCTCAATTCATCGACTCCAGCTTTTCCCGCGCCGCTGACTGATTGGTACGTAGCCATGGTCACTTGCTTCAAACCAAAGGCTTGTTGAAGTGGTTTGAGAACAACCGCAAGTTGAATCGCAGAACAGTTCGGATTGGCAATAATTTCGGGCTTTGATTTTTTAGAGCCCCCAGCCGACTTTTCCGTACCTAAAGTTCTTTTCGGCATGGCTTCAGGATTTGCTTCCGGCACAATCAGCGAAATCCCTTTTTCCATTCTAAAAGCGGAAGAATTATCAATAACATAGGCGCCATCTTTTAAAGCGAGGGGTGCCCATTCTTTTGAAACGTCAGCGCCGGCAGAGAAAAATACGAGATCTAATCCTTCAAAACAACCTTTTGCGAGTTCTCGCACGCGGGTGGCTTTGCCACGTACGCTCAGTGATTCGCCTGTGCTCTTGAGACCGTAAAGTCTGATTTCTTCGATGGGGAAATTTTTTCGGTTTTCTAATATTTCGAGAAATTCTTGGCCGACGATTCCCGTGGCTCCGACAACTGCTAACTTCATTACGCGTCCTTCTGAAAATTCGGATCTTTTGATCTTAAGATTACTTTGAATTACTTCTTTTAATTTTGTGGCGGGAGTTCGTCTGATTGCTTGTTTTTATTCATGGCTCGACTTAGTTTTTTACGAGCGGGTGACGTGACTCCAAACACCGCGCCCAAAATAGCATAAGTGATGAATGCAACAAAGAGATTTACTTCAGGCTTCACGGCAATGAACACCATCACGCATAGGCCAATGATCAAGGTGAAGAAGGGTTTGCGGTCTTTGAAATCTAATTCTTTAAAACTGCGGTACCTGAAGCTTGAAACCATGACAAAACCTAAAAGCACGGTCATTGCTAAAACGTAAACGTTCTTTTGAGGATCAATCCCGGCATGGGCTGCAGCGGGAACAGCCGTCGCAACAATGCCGGCGGCCATTGGAATGGGAAGCCCTTGAAAATATTTTTTCTCCACATTGTGAGCTTGAACGTTAAATCGAGCTAAGCGTAAAGCTCCACAAGCCATGAATGTGAAACTGGCAAGCCATCCAATACGTTCAAAAGGTTGCAATGCCCATAAATATAAAAGAATGGCAGGCGCCACTCCAAAGCTAATCAAATCAGAAAGTGAATCATATTCCATGCCGAAACGGCTTGTTCCATGAGTGAGTCTGGCCACGCGACCATCTAAAGTGTCAAAGATCGCAGAGGCAACTATCGCATAAGCGGCAAAAATAAAATCGCCTTTGAGACTATGAATCATCGAAAGAAAACCAAAGAACATATTTCCGGTAGTGAAAAGATTTGGCAAAATGTAAACGTAAATGCCTTTGGTCTCACTCACGGAATCAAGAGAACGTCTCTGAAGAATTTTTAATCTTTTAGGCTTAATTTCTGGGCTCATCCGAAGGCTCCAAAGATTGAGAATATAAACCACAGACCTAGACCAGCAAAAACTGGAAAGGTGAGATTGTCATCGAGTTTTCGAATTTGCAGAAGTTCGCTCAGTGCCCCGATGAATCCACCGAGCACACTCACCAGCACAATTCTTTCAGTCATGAGATTGTTTGATAGAAAATAAATCGCGCAAACGAGAGTGCAAACACTGAAACAGGCAAGTGTGCCTTGAAGACTTTTTCGCCCCCAGAGTTTGTCTTTACCAAACATGACACCGAAAATACTTGAAGCGGGGTCTCCAAAAGCTAAAAGAAGCATTGCTAGAACGGCGACTGGTTTTGGAAACAGTATAACCACGATCATGCTGCCGACAATTAAAAATGAAAATCCAGAAATGGTTTTAACTTCTTCTATTCGAATCACCATTTTAAACATTCCAATAATTTTTTGATTTAAGTTGGAGCTGCGAAGTCTCAAAATATCTAATGGGATGATGATCAGAGCTAAAAGTGAGAGATAGAATATTGATGATTTAAGATCAACTTTAGACATGACTAAAGCGATGCCTAGAATTCCGCATATATGCCAGACTTTTCGAGAGATATGAAGATCATTGCGAAGCTTCAGTTCCATATGTAAAAATAACGTTACTTAAGTTTCATGGATAAGACGAGAGGATTTTTAAGGGGAAACCTTAATTCTTAGAATTAGAAGAGGGTGCGCGATTGATAGTAAGCGTTTTTAGCACAGGCCCTGTCGGAGTTTCGAAGGCCATGGCTATAGTGTTGGTTCCTTCAGATAGATTTATGTAATCCGTGGTGAAGGAAAAATCAGGGCGATGAAACACAGTGGCAATGTATCCATTAGAATTGTTTTTAATAGTGGTCGATGTCGCGTTTTCGGCCAGGCAACTTTCGCCCTTTAATCGCAATCTGATTTGATTTGTTTCGATGGGAGAGTTGTCTGCTTCACATTTTATTTCAATTAAATTAGTTGGAGCGGTTTCTTCCGAAGTCACGCTCGCGATGCCACGGCCATTGTTTGCAATATTCAATTGTACGAGGGAAAGTTGTTTGAGTTTTGTAGAGTTGAGTTCAAACATGGAGGGGCCGCCAAGGTTTCCACCAAAGCTTCCGTTGGTCGCGTCCATTTCTGTTTCAGTGGCAGATGGGGGATCGTTCAAAAGTAAAATCGTTGAGATTAAACCTAAGACAGTGACCGAGACCGCCATAATCCGTGTAAATTTTTGATTTGATTTGCTCATCCAGAAACTTATCGGCGTAATTTGCGATTGATTAATACCCGGAGCCAAAATAATGACGATTATTTTGGCTCCGGCTAACTAGTTATAATGACTCTTATTTAGCGCTGTCTCGAATGAAGCGAGTGGAGTAATAGCGAACGAGTGAATCTGGATTCACTACGGCTCCGCGATAAGTCCAAGTGATTTCACCAAATGCTCCCATTTGCGCATCCAAATACTCCTCCGCTGCAGCCGCGAGCGGATTCATAGAAGGCATAAGACTTGGAGTTTGGCTCTGAAAGGACATTGCAATACGTCCAGGCGCAATGGCAGAAAATAAAAGCTTATAACCATTTCTGAACAGCATGAAATCGGTTGCGGTGTTGGAAATGCCGTAAATTTTTACGGTTCCGATCGGCGAATTTTTCATGTTGTTAAAAGCGGTAGTGTAATCCATAAAAACTTCTTTCAAGGATTTCAAATATTCGATGGTTTTGTCATGGAGATCTTTTTGCTCATCTTGCATAGCAGAGATGTCAATGATGCCCGTTTCTTCCATGCGTCTTTCAGATTCAACTAGTTCGCGCACCCAGTCCAGATTCTTCATAATCCTCCCCATCCTCTATGATAGGACACACCTTACGAGCTTGAATGTCAATCGGAGTTGTTTAAAGGCTAGTCCAGTTTCGGGGTAACGAAGACAGGCGTTATGCATCTGGACTTTTTCATTTTCAATTGGTAATTCAAAGCATGGAAAATTTAAATCAGAAGTTAGCTTTTGTCACAGGTGGTTCAGAAGGAATTGGTTTAGCGGTCGCAAAAGACATGGCGGCAGGCGGGGCTAACGTCGTGGTTATTTCTCGAAACCAAAACAAGTTAGATCAAGCTGTGGCTGAAATTAAGAAGTTCGTTAAAAATCCCACCCAGATAATTCAGAGTTTGTCCGCCGATGTCGCGGATGATGCTTCGATTGCGGCAAACCTCGAAGCTCTGATAGATAAGGTGGGCGTGCCCGATTATTTAATCAATTGCGCTGGCTTTGCTCATCCTGGTTACATCACCGAACTTTCGACGGAAACTTACCGCAACATGATGGACGTAAATTTCTTTGGGATTGTGAACACGTGTCGTGTGTTAGTCCCACATTTTCTGCGTGCTGGAAAGAAGGCTCAGATCATCAATACTTCTTCCTTGGCCGGATTTATGGGTTTGTTTGGATATACGGGATACTGCGCAAGTAAATATGCCGTGGTTGGGTTTTCTCAAGCGCTTCTTTCTGAACTAAAAAAAGATGGCATCTCTGTTTCTGTCTTATGTCCTCCAAACACCAAGACTCCAGGACTTGATCGAGAAAATCAAATCAAGCCACCCGAAGTTTTGAAGATGGAAGAAAAAGCTAAGGTCGTGACGGCTGAAGAAGTGTCTCAAGTTCTCATGAAGTCGTTAGGCAAGAATAAATTTTGGATCATTCCCACTTTTGACGGGAGTGTTGCTATGTATCTTTCCCGATTTGCTCCGAAAATATTGGAGCAGTTTATTAAAAGGCCCAACTGAACATTTTGTTTTTCGCTAGCCCAAAGTCTAGTCCTTCCGTCTGACCTTATACAAACAGGGTTAACAACCGATAGCTAGAACAGGTAAGAGGAGAACGCGTGTTCAATAAGATACTGCTTTGCAGTAAAAATTTGAAATTCAAAGACGAGATCCAAGAGCTCGTTGTGGGGATTGATTACACTTTTAGACAAGTGGGCGATTCCAAGGAAATTCTTGCTCTCGAAAATCAATACCGTCCCGCCGTGATTATTATAGAAGCTGCGGATAATAAAATTGATCTCTTCCAAGCCTACGACACGGCTTACCGCAAATACAATAGTTCTCGTATTATTGTAGTGTACAACAATAAGCTCTCATTCGATTTTGATCAAATTGGCGGACGAAAACAAGGCATGCGATTCCTGCAACGCCCCTTCGAAGATGAGCTTTTGCTCAACTATCTTTTGGAGTTTGCACCCATCGAGATTCAAGTTAAAAACCTCAAACTCAATCATCTCAATCCTATAAGTTTGAGTGATATTAAAGCTTCAGATAAATTCAAATTCGACCTTTATCTCTATATGCCTAAAAATCAAAAAATTCTTCTGTATCGGCGTAAAAATTCTGCTCTAACAGCAGGACAAATTTCAAGCTTCGAGAAATTTCATGTGCACGATCTTTATGTTCGAAAAAATGAAATGCACATGGTGACAGATTATTTAGCTAAAAAGCTTGCCGATGCTTACGGTGATCGCGGAATGTCTGTGACTGAGCGAAGAAAGAAATTGCGAGGCGAAGTGAAAGAAGTTTTTGGAAAATTTTTTGACACCAGTCAATTTGATTATTCGAAAAGTCGTGTTGCTCTAGAAACTTGCAAGCAAGTCGTCGGGAAATTCATCACGGAAATTAATCCTAAATCTGATGTTTATGCGCAATTGCTTCATTACACCGCTCAGAGCAGCACCCAGTATAACCATGCCATCAATGTTTCTGTTTTTTCCGTTTTGTTTGCGCTGGCTCTCGGAGTCGATGAGACTGAGTCCATTTCTATCGGCGCGCTATTACATGACATTGGTATTTCGACGTTGCCCAAAGATCTTGCTTATAAAGAAGACAGCAAAATGACTGAAGCGGAAAAAGAGTTGTATCAAACTCACACGACGGCGGGAATCAAGATTCTTGAGGATAAGAAAAATTTGGCATCTGACATTGTTAAAGCAATTATAGTTCAGCATCACGAGCACATGGATGGAACCGGATATCCAACCCGCCTAAAGAAAGATCAAATTCATATTTGCGCTCGCATTGTGCAAATTGCAAACATGCTAGACAAATTGACGTGTGTGAAACCAGATCAAATGACACTTTCGCCGGCCGATGCACTGGGCAAGATGATTGAAGGCAACAAGCCAAAAGAAATTTGTGACAACGACATGCTTGTGAAGCTTCGAGATCTCGTTTGCCCGCCCAATCTAAATCTTATTGATATCAACAGTGTCACCGAAATTTTCTCGCATCCCGTGCAAATGCCCGCAAACCCCGAGGCCGTCGACATGTCCGACACCAAACGCCGCAAACGCAAGAAAAAACCCGCATAAGGTACGCCGTACCTCATCCGGAGTTGTGATGGATTAGAGGCGGTGTATGGGTATAATTTTGAATTTTGCGAGGGGCGAAATAGCTTTTAGCAGGATTCTCATTCCGGATCCCTGGCCAGCACTATCTATTTTTAATTCTTCGGTTAGTACTGCTTTTGATATTTCATTGTAGGCATGGCCTTTCGATACCAAATTTATCAATGCTATTTGAAATGGAGAAAGACCTGGATTGAACGCCGCATTTTCAATATTCATTCCCATGAATATTTCTCCGCTCGAAATTTGCAATGCCACTACTGCTTGCTTTTCTAAACTTGTATGAGCCAATGAAGACATCTTCAGCACTTCTGAATCTAAAAGCGTGCTTGTTAATCCTAACTCGGCGGGGCCGAATGAGTCAGGGAGAAGTCGATCAAGATTTGCGGTAATTTCAATATGACTTGTTGGTGATGGGTTTAGGCCATTCATTAAAATATCACCTCACTCGTGAGCTATTGCCCCTGTGCCCGAAATAAAAGACAATAGAATACCTAAAAAATGATTTCACGACCGGCCCCCTCCCCCTGACGTTAAAACAAGAAATACGTTACAGGCGAGTTTGCCAACTTGTGAACGACTCTTTTGCGCGAGCGATGAGAGCTTCTTTCTTTAAATGTTTTTTCACATTCATCGGAGGAAATAATCCCCAATTGATATTTGTAGGTTGGAAATTTTCTTTATGTTCAGTGATTGCGCCATGGAGTGCACCAAGTGCCGATTCAACCGGTGGAATTAAACTTTGTGCGAGATCTCCGTTGGTCAGATAGCGATCCAAAAAGAGAGCCACTAGCATTCCCGTGCAGGTCGATTCAAAATAACCTTCGACACCGGTGATCTGCCCAGCAAAAAATAATTCTGGATCGGACTTCGATTGCAAATAGGGTGTGAGAAGTTTTGGCGTGTTGAGAAATAAGTTTCTATGCAAACTTCCAAGTTTCAAAAACTCAGCATTTTCTAACCCGGGGATCATTCTGAAAACTCGCTTTTGCTCTGGATATTTCATCTTGGTTTGAAAACCAACCATGTTGTAAGACGTGGCATGCTTGTTTTCTTGTCTCAATTGAACAACTGCAAAAGGCTCACGTCCCGTTCGAGGATTTGCTAATCCTCGGGGCTTGCAGGGACCAAACGCAAGTGTCAAAGGTCCACGTTCCACAATAACTTCCACGGGCAAACACGACTCAAAATAATTTGTTTTTTCAAATTCCTTGGGCATGGTCACTTCAGCTTTTGAGATTTCCTCAATCAACTTGTAGTATTGTTCTTTGTCCATTGGGCAATTGATGTAATCCGCCCCACCTTTATCATATCGACTTGCTTTGAAACAAATGTCCATGTTGATGCTATCAGCATCAATGATTGGCGCAATCGCATCGAAGAAATAAAGGAAATCTCCACCAAAATGCAGGCGCATGTCTTCTGCTAAAGATTCGTGAGTGAGTGGGCCAGTCGCGATGACTGTAGGGCGTGGAACTTCAGAAAGATTTTGAATCACTTTGTCGACTCGATGAATTTTTGGATTTTCATCGATCAATCGCGAGATTTCTTGTGCAAACAAAACTCTATCCACACTGAGAGCTTGTCCTGCAGGAACGGCATTGTTGTGAGCTGATTTTAAAATCACGCTGTCCAACTTTTCCATTTCCCATTTGAGTTGAGCGGGAGACGCGGGTTCCTGAATACTGCCTAGGCTATTGGAGCAAACAAGCTCTGCGCAATCACCGGTCTTGTGTGCGGGAGTGCTCTGAAGTGGGCGCATTTCGTAAAGAAATACCTCGTGACCACGTTTGGCCAATTGAAGAGCGCACTCAGAGCCAGCAAGGCCGGCACCTACGATATGAATTGGTCGTGAAAATTTCTCGGCAATATTTGAATCAGTTTTGATAGACATAGGCAAAAGGGGTAACATAATATACACGACGCGGCAACAGCCAATCCTCATGCTATGATCAGGGGCAAATGAATAAGAAAAAAGATGAAATTTTTTCGGCTATGGATGTTTTGGAGAAACTACTTTCCAAAGGAAAAACTCCTTTGGCTCAAGATTTCCAACGTTATCGTCTCAAAACGGATTGGGAAAAAATTGTTGGGCCGACCATTGCCGCTAAAACTTCACCTATTTCTTTTGCACATAAAATTCTCCACATTTGGGTGACGAGTTCCACGTGGATGAATCAGCTTTTTTACGCGCGCAAAGAAATTTTGAAAAAAATAAATCTAGAAATGGGGGCTGGTTGGGCCCGAGAAATTCGTTTCACACTCGATCATCGACAAATCAAAGATAACTTAGATGAACTTGGCCAAGAGCAGGGACGCACCGACACCGAAAAACTTGAAGCAGAATTGCGCCGCAAAGAAGACAAGAATCTATAGATTATTTGATTTGAGGATTTTGCTGCAGTAGTGATTGATAAATTTCATACTGCATCCGTCAAAGTCAAGAAAACGCACGGTTCAAATATCTTTTATTGATTTCGATTTTCTTTAGTATCGCGCTGGTGATGGTCATTTTACGAGAAAGTGCATCTCCATTATATATCACCTCTGTTTGGTCAGGCATGGCGATTTCCGCATGGTAGTTTCTCTCAAATTTGAAGCTTGTAGTTTCTGGTTGGAATTTAATAATGGTTGTGTACTTCATGGCCTTTCCGATCAGCGGAATTGGGCTATGGGAGTAGATCGTCACCGCTTCTGCTCAATTTATCACCAGACACCTCCACACGAAGTAATTTAGACGCAACTCAAGTTACTTCTGTAACGCTATATTGGTGAAAACGCGCCGATAGAGATTACACGCGCTATGTTAATGGTTTATTTCTTGGGTTTCTCTTGTTCGTCTTCACTTTTTTGGATGGTTTGGCGAATAAGATACTTGAGTAGATTGCTACGTTTAGCTCCTCCCAAAATAGATTTGAGATCTTCGTGCACAGTGGGATCATTGATAAGTCCGCCGAGGGTTCCTTGGCCAGTATCAATTTTTTCTAAGATGCTTCCGAAATGATCCAAGGCTTTACCCATACGTTTGCCCGCAAGGAGCTCATCTAAATTTTTCATACTATGGTTGAGATTTTTTGTAGCCTCGGCAATATTAGATCCGAAACCACCTTGTTCCAATTGTTTGGAAACCACATTTATTCTTTCCAAGATTTCAAAAACTTTTTCAACCTGACCGCCGGACTTTCCTAAAGTCGAAAGCAAATCAGAATCTTCTTCAGAAGGAATGATTCCGCCTTCAACCAAAGGCTCATTGTTTGAAGGTCCGGGAGTGATCATTACAAATTTATCGCCAAGTGCTCCCTGCGTGCGGATGCTTGCAGTGGAACCATGGGTAATTTTCACGGCGTATCGCTTGTCTATTTTGAGAGAAACTGCGAGCTTTCCGGTTTCTGGATCAAAATCGATTCCAACAACATTGCCCGCAGGAAGTCCCGAGATCTGCACCACGGCACCAACACCAAGACCTGAAGTTTCTTGAAGCAAAATTTTCATTTTTTCGTAGCTGCGGAAAAAAGCTCGATCGCCGCCAAGGGCAAATATCACTATTATAAGTATGAGTATTCCGCCGAGTACGAATATTCCAACTTTTCTTTCAATCCCAACATTGGATTCCATTAGTTCTTTTCTCCATTGATAAATTTCTGGATGATATTATTTTTGTCTTGAGCGAGTTCTTTAGTCGATCCCTGAGCGGCGATTGATCCGCCCATGAGCAAAGCCATGCGATCGCAAACCGCATAAGCTGTGGGCATGTCATGGGTGACCAAAATACTGGTCACACCTTGTTTTTTTAAAACCAAAATAGACTCTTGAATTATCTTTGTGTTGAACGGATCAAGACCTGCCGTGGGTTCATCATACAAAACGATTTCCGGTCCCATTATGATTGCGCGTAAAAGTCCGACTCGTTTTTGCATTCCACCACTGAGGCTTGCGGGCATCAGTTTTTCGCTTCCGGCCAAACCAAACTCGCCGAGTGTTTTACTTATTTTTTCTCTGATTTCTTTTTCAGAAAGAGTCGTGTGTTCGCGCAAAGGATAAGAAAGATTTTCCTGAACATTCATGGAATCAAAAAGAGCGCCGCCTTGAAAAACGTAAGCCACTTTCTTTCTAACATCGACCAATTGATCTTCCGTCAAAGGAACAATATCTTGCCCGTTGATGAAGATTGATCCTTCATTGGGTTTTTCCAAACCAATGAGACTGCGCAAAATGACGCTCTTGCCAGAACCCGAGCCACCGAGTAAACCGAAACACTCGCCTTTTTTGACGGTGAAGTTCACGTCTTTGTGGACGATCTTCGTTCCAAACGATTTCTGATAACCTTTGACTTCTATGATGTCCATCGCTCAATCACCCAAAACATTTTAGTAAGGAAAAAATCTCCAATAACCACAAACATCGATGAAACGACCACTGATTTAGTAGTGGCAATTCCGACTCCTTGAGTTCCGCCATCAGTGCGCATTCCGTAGTAACAACCTACGAGACCAATAAAAAATCCAAAGAAGACAGCTTTAATAATTCCAGAAACAAAGTCCATCATGAGAACGGTTGAAAGAACTTTTTGAATATAAAACATGGGATTAAGTCCCAGTTCTGAAACACCAATCAGAACACTACTGCCGATTCCAATCACGTCCGCAAGTGCTGCCAGCAGGGGAAGTGCAATTGTGCACGCAATGATTCGGGGAATAACTATTTTTCTAATCGGACTGGTTCCTAGAGC
>JAYTHU010000095.1:0-1216 GCA_043732305.1 Oligoflexia bacterium | reverse complement strand
ATGAATGACTCCTATTTAGTGGCTTTAGATGGAACTAGCCACTTTTCTTCAAAGACTGTTCACTGTGAACGTTGTTGCCAAAAAAAACACAGGGATGGGAGTATTACTTATCATCACCAAATGCTCAGTGGAGTGTTGGTACATCCACAAAAAAAGGCAGTCATCCCCTTTGCTCCAGAGCCTATCCTGAAGCAAGACGGACGTAAAAAGAATGATTGTGAACGCAACGCTGCGGAGAGATTTTTAGAAGATTTGCGCAGAGAGCATCCACATCTTAAATTGATCGTCACTGAGGATGGATTGGGATCGAACGCACCCCATATTGATACGTTAAAACGGCACAATATGAACTTCATTTTAGGCTGTAAACCAGGAGATCACACCGCACTCTTTGCATTTCTAGAGGGGTCTGAAAAAATTGGTGCAGTCAGCCACATAGGCATCCAGGATGGGGAGCTGATTCATCGATTTCGGTGGATGCACTCTGTACCTCTCAATGACTCACGATCCGACTGTGTTGTGAATTTTATTGAGTACTGGGAGATTAAAGATGGGAAAGAAGTTCGTCATTTTAGCTGGGTCACCGATTTAACTGTGGATGCATCCACTCTCATACCCATCATGCGGGCAGCACGAGCGAGATGGGAGATTGAAAATGCTACTTTCAATACGTTAAAAAACGGTGGATATGCGTTTGAACATAATTTTGGTCACGGGTATGAGAATCTGTCAGTCAACTTTGCATTGCTCATGATGCTCGCTTTTTTTATAGATCAAGTTTTAGAACTTGCTTGCCTATTTTTTCAGAAAGCACGCCAGAGACTGAAACGTAAAATGTACCTTTGGCAGGAGATGCAAGGTTACATCACCCTATTAAAATTTAAGGACTGGGAAGAGTTTATGAATGCGCTCGCCTATGGAGTAGCGACTGAGTACAAAATTCTTCTCAATCCGTTGTAGTACCAGAGCCACGCCTCAGAAATAAAACCAGTGAAGTATCCATGGGGCCCATAGGGAGGTTCAGGGTGGAGACCTATCAAAAATCTTCAAATTTTAAAAAAGTACCTGAGCTGAAAACCAATAATGAGCGCAGTTCAGAGTTATGAGAGGCGTTTTGGGTCAGGCAAGTGTAGCCAACGACCCAGCTGGCTCAAAAAGAGCAAAAATCCTTCTTAAAACGGGGTTACTGAGAATAGCTGCGTGGTGCACAGGCCTC